>JBBDMQ010000363.1:0-2185 GCA_040878245.1 Microthrixaceae bacterium | reverse complement strand
TGAAGATACTTATTGAACCGGGCTTGATAAATCGACAAGATAGGCCCTAGGCCCATGGACACCGTTGGGTACTCCCAAAACTCTGGCATCAAGCGGGGGTGCGGATATGAGGACAGGCCATGGCCAGTTTGTGAGGGCGGTGAGTTAGGCATGGTGACCTCTCGCCGGAAGCGGTCAAGGTCTCCTTCGTCAAGTCGGTGCTCAAGAAAGGCACGTGCATAAATCCCCGGTGAGGCATGGCCTTGGAAATAGACGTGGTCGCCCGGGTGACCACTTTGCTTACCTCGAAAGAAGTGGTTGAACCCCACGTCGTAGAGTGCCGCAGAACTTGCAAAAGTCGACAGATGCCCGCCTATTCCATCGGCAGCAAGGTTGGCCCTGACTACCATCACTGCTGCATTCCAACGGATGTAGCGGCGAATGCCTCGTTCAAGAGCGGCGTCACCCGGAAACCAAGGTTCTTCGGTCTTGGGGATGGTGTTGATATACGGAGTCGACACACTCTCGGAGTCTTCAATGGCTAGCTCACCGGAACGTTCGCGTAGCCGAGCCATCAGATATCGCGCTCGAGACTGACCGTGAGTTGCTACGACTGCAGTCAGCGAATCAAGCCACTCTTGAGTTTCTTGAGGGTCTGTGTCTGGGAGTTGATGCGCGAAACCATCGATACTCATGCTGCTCTCCATATTGCAAAGGTGACATGAAGAGTACGGTGCGCAGCAACGCCAGGTTGTTCATTTCCTCAGCCGTGAGGAGCGCTAGCGTGCTCTCAGTGTCTCGACCCGAACCTTTTGCAGCTCCTTCTGGATCCACTGTTGCGTATACCGATGGCGCATGTCGCGGAAATCCCGGCCCTGGCGGCTGGGCTTGGGCAATTCCCCATGGCGCGTGGGCTGCTGGTTATGACCCCGCAACTACGAATCAGCGCATGGAAATTTTGGCTGCGTTCCAGGCTCTTCAAGCTATCGAAGGCCCCGTTCATATCGTCAGTGATTCGACCTATGTCGTGAATTGCTTTCGCGATGAGTGGTGGCGTGGCTGGCAGAAGCGCGGCTGGAAGAATTCTAAAAAAGAACCAGTTGCTAATCGTGACCTTTGGGAGCCGTTTATTGAGCTAGCGCTTGATCGACAGACCACCTTTGATTGGGTAAAGGGCCATAGCGGCGACCCTATGAATGATGTGGTGGACCGACTTGCTGTTGCGGTGGCGTTGTCTGCACAGAACATGAGTGGCGAGGGCCCACCCACTGAGGAGCAGATGGGGCCGCCTGACTCGGTTGGACTTCGATCGGTCGGAGCGCAATCGGTCGGACTCAGAGCGGCAGTGGTGGATTTGGGTGCTGACCGCCCTGCACTTCGAGATAGTCGGATTCCCGAGGGTTCTCCCTACTGCGTTGTCGGGCTTCGATCGGCTGATCTTGCCGAGTCCGAGCTAGGCAAGAAACTGCGCAGGCATATGTCAGAGGTGCTCAGAGCGCAGGCGAAGCTTCGCCCGGACCTTGTTGTGCTGACTGGTTTGCGGCCCGGTGCAGAGCAAATAGCTGCTGAGGCCGCCACTGATGCGGGTATTCCGTATGTGGTGGTGTTGCCTTACCCCGACCCGGCCGCAAACTGGTTGGAGCAGACGCGCTCCATGTTTCAAGCTGCCTGCGAGCACGCACGTAGCGTTGTAACGCTGGAAAAAAAGCTTCCCGCAGATGCTGCTGCGAAGCGCGCTGCACTGGGACGCAGAGACGGATGGCTTCGCTCCGTCTCTCTAGGTGCGTTAGTGGTGACCGATGGCGTCAACGGCGAAGCTGACCTTCAATTCAACAAGTTCTCTCAGGCCTTAGGTGATGAGGTCTGGCAACTTGAGATGCACTTACTTCGCTGAGCGCTGCCGACGAATCGTTGCGAAAGCCTCGTTGACGTCACGTACACGTCGTTCCGCAATCTCTCGGAGTTCACTATCTTCTCCAACATATCGGTCTGGGTGCAGTTCAGTCAGCAAGCGACGGTGAGCCGAGGTGATCTCTTTCCAGGTGGCAAGCCGGCTAAGTCCAAGCGCTGCATACGGCCCTGCAGCGGGATCGAGTTGGGCAAATAACACGGAGGCGCCATCAAACGCTGGGGTTTCGGTTGCTGTGGTAGTTGCAGTATTCACGGTTTCTTCCTTGAGTAGCTTGGATTGCGGCGAGGTCATGCA
>JBBDMQ010000362.1:0-12138 GCA_040878245.1 Microthrixaceae bacterium | reverse complement strand
GTCGCCTTCGGCGTACCCGAACTGGACGAGTGCTGGTGGCGCTCAGAGATAATGAATCAGGTGTCGTGGCATTTGGTGTCAACCCCACTCGAGTCAAGCTCTCTGCATTTGCATTGTCGGGGTGTTTGGCATCTATCGCCGGTGTAGTTCTGGTCATTCATCAGGCTGCCTTCAGGCAACAGTCCTATGGGGCAGACGAAAGCCTGTTGGTTTTTTCTGCCACGGTAGTTGGTGGGCTTGGCTCGTTGCTCGGCGCAGTACTGGGTTCGGTGTTCCAAAGAGGATCTCAATGGTTACTGCCTGCACCGTGGTCTGTTTTGGCTACGGGAGTTGGAGTGCTTGTCGTATTGCTCTCTGCGCCAGATGGTCTTGGGGGGGTAGTTTTTCGGCTTCGGGATCGTGCACTGGCTTATGCGGCGCTCAAAAAAAATATAAGTGAACTGAATTTCAACCGCGAGTCCGAGCTTGTTGCACTACCAAGTGAGGTGGCGGCTGCTGAGCCTGAGCCTGTGGATGAGCATGAGCCTGAGCCGGAGGTAGTGCTATGAGCGTTACGCCTGCTGCAGCTTCAACGGAGCGCATTACTTGGACCGACCTCAGGGAGTCATCCAAAGGCGTGTTTAACCCAGTCCGATGGGCTTCAGTCATGCGGGCACCTCGGTCATCGCTGAAGCAACTCGTGGGCACAGGGCCAATCTTTCCGATGCTCATCTTGTTTGGTCTGAACGCAGCTGACGAACTTGACCGCACTGCATTCGGCATTTTGTTGCCCAATGTGCGAGATGCATTTGGTATGTCGAATACGGGGATCCTTACTTTGGTCGGGCTCACTGCCTTGGGGGCATTGCTGCTGCAGATGCCCATCGCAATTGCAGCCGATAAAGGGAACCGAGTCTTCATTGCCCTAGCAGGCGCAGTGGTGTGGGCGGTGTTCTCATTGATGACAGGCGCCTCCACAGCTATCTGGATGTTGATAGTCGCCCGCACTGGCACAGGCATTGGGCGAGCTGTCGTAGACCCCACACATAACGCATTGCTCTCTGACTATTACTCAGTAGATCGCCGACCGGGCGTGTTTTCATTCCATCGAGCAGCCAACGTTTTGGGTCAGTTTGTAGGCCCGATTCTTGCCGGGGTTCTTGCAGCCGCATTTACCTGGCGAACACCCTTTTATGTCTTTGCGATTCCTACCCTGATTCTGGTTGTTTTAGGCACCAAAATGAAGGAGCCGATCCGCGGGGCACAGGAGCGGCGGGCATCGGGGGCGTCTGAAGAGATTATAGAAACAGAGGAGCCTGCTCCGAGCTTTGCCGAGGCTTGGCGATTGCTTTGGAAAATTGATGTGCTACGCCGAATCTGGTACGCCGTGCCTTTCCTGTCCGTGGCAATTATTGGGTTCGTGTCGTTAGCAAGTTTGATGTACGAAGAGGTCTACAACGTTGGGACATTGCAGCGGGGCTACCTAGCAGCATGCGTTGAACCCTTTCAGTTTTTAGGTCTAGCAATTGGCGCAAAGTTGGGCACGCGACTGTTTCTGCGAGACCCAGCACTCATCTTTAAGTTCCTGCGTGGCGTGGCTTTTAGCTCGGCAGTTCTTACCGTGTGTTTCGCTCTTGCGCCCACCCTGTGGCTTTCTATTCTGGCAAATATTCTGCTGACTTCAGTGCTAGCGATCCTCATTCCAGGGTTATTTTCTACGCTCTCTTTAGCCATTCCAGCTCGGGCACGTTCTGTGGGTTTCTCAGTGGCATCCTGGTGGGCGATCCCGGGCCTGCTGATATTGCCCCTGATCGGTTGGGTCAGTGATCGCCTTGGCTTCAGGGTTGGCATGCTGGTGCTCGCTCCGATCTTGCTTCTCGGCGGTTTAATGATTGCTTCAGGTGGCCAAGTCGTCCGCAGAGATATCAACGACGTCTGGGCGGCTTCCGCAGCCCGCTCAAAAGCAATGCTGGACAGAGCCGCGGGACGTGCAAAGTTGCTGATCGTGCATGACCTCAATGTCTCGTACGCGCAGTTGCAAGTGTTGTTTGACATCAATTTCGAGGTGGCAGAGGGAGAGATCGTAGCGTTGCTCGGTACGAACGGCGCCGGGAAATCAACCTTGCTGCGAGCAATCTCTGGAGTAACAGAGGCCAACTTTGGAGCAGTCATTCTTGACGGTCGAGATATTACGCATGCGCCACCAAATGAGATAGCCGAGTTGGGTGTGGCGCAGGTGCCGGGTGGTGCCGGCATCTTTGGTGGAATGAGTGTTCGAGAAAATCTTCGTGCTGCAAGTTGGATGATCCGAAAAGATCATCAGCTCTACCAAAGTCGAGTTCAAGAGGTTCTCGAAACTTTCCCGATTCTTCGAGAGCGATTTGATGAACCAGCCGCAGATCTCTCGGGTGGCCAACAGCAAATGTTGGCACTCGGGATGGCCCTATTGTCTCAACCGAAATTGCTGCTGATTGACGAGTTGAGTTTAGGTCTCGCTCCAGCAGTAGTTGCTCAATTGTGTTCACTTGTTCGCAGCATCGCTGCTGCTGGAACAACAGTCATATTGGTGGAGCAGTCGCTCAACGTTGCCCTCACTATGGCAAGCACTGCGTACTTTATGGAGCGCGGTCGAATCCAGTTCTCGGGGCCGGCTCATGAACTAGCAAATCGTCCCGACCTCTTACGTGCAGTGTTCTTGGCCCAGAAGGAGCCCGAGGAGAAGTCCGAGAGTCAAGCCGTTCAGGCTCAGGCAGTCGTAGTTGTTGCGAACACAAGCATCGAGAGCACACGCCCAGCTCTGCAGCTTGTTGGAGTAACCCGCAGGTTTGGCGGAAACACAGCAGTTGAGGATGTTTCGTTGAGTGTTGCTCCGGCCGAAATAGTTGGATTAATCGGCCAGAACGGTGCAGGTAAGACCACCCTCTTTGACATGATTTGTGGCTATCAGCCGCTAGATGGAGGTCACATTCATCTTGATGGAATCGATGTTGCTCGGGCGACTCCCTATGAGCGTGCACGTGTGGGCCTTGGCCGAACTTTTCAAGGGGGCAGACTTTTTCCCGGCCTGACGGTTGCCGAGTCAGTAGCGGTTGCGCTCGAGGGCTCGCTGCTGGTGAGAGATCCGCTCAACGCAGCTCTTGCGCTGCCGGCTTCTGTAGAGAGTGAGCATCGCGCCGATCGACGAGTGAGAGCTTTGCTCGAGCTTTTCGGCCTGTCTGCCTATGCCCAAAGCTTCACCCGAGAGCTCTCAACCGGTACTCGTCGAATCGTGGAGTTTGCCTGTGCGGTTGCCCACCAACCCAAGGTCCTACTCCTTGACGAACCGGCGGCTGGGGTTGCTCAGCGTGAGGTTGAACAACTCGGTTTTCTGCTCCTGAGGATTCGAGAGGAACTAGGTTGCGCTCTGGTGGTGATTGAACACGATATGCCGTTACTGAGTTCTATTTCCGATCGATTGATTGCGTTAGAACTTGGATCTTGCATTTCGGAGGGCAGGCCCGATCAGGTGCTTTCCGACCAACGAGTGATTTCTTCGTACTTAGGTAATGACAGTGCAGCGGTAGCCCGATCTGGCCCCCAATAGGTCATAGAACGCTCGCTCAAAGAACGCTCGCTCAAAGAACGTTCAATCAAAGAAAACAGGAGCAGGACCATGAAAGACATGAAAGATCCAGTCGAATCCAACTCCAAGTCAGCTTTGGCAAAGTACGGGCCATTAGCGGCTATTTCTGTCGTGGTGATTGCAATTGTTGTTGGGCTTGTGGTGACTTCGCCGAACAAAGAAGCAGATCTGGCTACAACCACCACAGTGGCTAGTAACAGCCCCAAACAAAAGCTGCCTGAAGGCGTGATTCCTTGGAGCCTTGCTCAAGCCGAGGGGAAGACCGAAAGCATCGATTGGGGTGCACGCTGTGATACATCCAAAGGAGTTCTTGCACTTCCAGTTACTCCGCCACCAGCCTGCTACGCGCCTTATGAGGGACCGGATGGGGGTGCGAGCTCAACGGGCGTTACTGCAGAGAGCATCAAGGCAGTGGTCTACACCGCACAAGAGAACGATCCAGTACTGAGCTTTGTGTATAGCCAGATTGGCAACGATGAAACCCCGACTCAGGTCTTTGAGACCTACGAGGGTTTTAATGAGCTTCTAGCCACCTACTTCGAGACCTATGGCCGCCGAGTCGAGGTGGTTCGCTATAGCGCAACTGGACCCGCTTCCGATCCGGTTGCTGCAACTAGTGACGCAGAGACCATTGCCCGAGACATCAAACCCTTTGTTGTACTTGGTGGCCCAATTCTGACCGATGCATTTGCAGACACCTTGGCCGCAAACAAGATCATGTGCATTTCTTGTAGCCCCGGGCAGGCCAATGACTGGTACGTGGAACGGGCGCCCTATGTCTGGGACGTGCAAAAAAATGTAAACCAGAGTTCAATCATGACTGCCGAATATGTGGGCAAGCGTCTGGCCTCTGGGAATGCCGAATTCGGCGGTCAGGCGGTTCAGGATAAGAAACGCAAGCTTGGTTTGTTGTACCTCTCAACCTCCGATGCTGCGGAAGTCATTCGTGAGCAGCTCGAAACAAACCTGAAAGAAAACTACGGTGTTGAATTCGCCGAGGTTGCTTCGTTTGCGTCTCCGGTGGGAATCGCAGGAGAGGCCCGAGAGATTCTGGCCCGCATGAAAGCCAACGGAGTCACCAGCATTTTGTATAGCGGCGACCCACTCGCCCCGCAGACGCTTACTCAGGTGGCGACCGAGCAGGACTATTACCCCGAATGGGTTATCACGGGGTCTGCACTTGTAGACACGACCATCTTTTCTCGCACCTACGATCAAGCTCAGTGGGCCCACGCCTTTGGTCCGTCAAACCTATTTGCTCGGGTCTCTGCAAAAGTGGCGGGAGCTGCCTATTTGTATAACTGGTTTTATGGTGTTCCAGCACCAGCAAAAACGACCTCACCATTGATACTTCCCAACCTGCAATTTCTTTATTCAATACTGCAGGGTATTGGCACGGACCTGTCGCCGCAGACCTTTCAAAATGCAGTCTTCGCAGCCGAGATCGTTCCCAGCACAATGCTCAGCCCGCAGTTATCCTGGGGGGATCGTGGCATCTGGCCAGCTACTGATTACGCCGGAGTCGATGATCAGACTGAAGTCTGGTGGGATGCTCAGGCAGAGGGCCTTGACGAATCAGGCAAACAGGGAACGGGAATGTGGGCCTATGTGGATGGCGGAAAGCGATACCTGCCTGGAGAATGGCAGAGTTCCAACAAGAAACTCTTTGACCCAAAGAGTTCGGTCACGCTGTATGTTGAACCACCAGATGGAATCACGATTCCTGACTATCAGCCGCTCCCGCCGGCCTAGATATTCTGCAAACTGAAGTTGGTGTTTAGTAGCGAGTTCAGGTTTCTGTTGAGCCCTCTGGGCGGTCCCGCAGGAACTCTTGCAGCTCCTCGGCCAACTCCTCGCCGCTCGGCAGGTCATCAAAGCCAAAGGTGGGTGCATCGTCAGGTCCGCCAAGGCCCTGATCCATCATCTCTTCGAGCTGGGTCACCATGGTTCCGTGCTGTGGATTCTCTGCGACGAGTTCGTCGAGTCGCAGTCGCGTAGCACGAGCATCGCTTGGTAGCTGACCTGGCTCAATTCGGAGCCCCGCAACATCCTTCAGTCCCTCAAGAAGCGCAACACTTGCCGCCGGGTAGGCCATTGAGGACACATAATGCGGCACCTGTGCCCACAAGCCAAGTGCAGGAATGCCCGCCTCGTTACAGGCAACATCGAGAACAGCGTGAATCCCTCCAGGCACGTCCAATGTGCCTCGAACGTAGCCGTGCAGGGTCGAGGAGAGTTCCGTGGAGGAAGTAGTAACAGACAGGGCAGTGTCTCTGGTATGCGCAACTGGCGCAGGGTAGGCGCCTAGGCCAACCACCATGCGGCACTCGAAACTTTCGGCAAGTTCGACCACTGTTTGAGCAAAAGCTCTCCACTCAAAGTCAGGCTCGGCTCCCAGAAGCAGCAGGATATCGTTGCCATCTGCATCAGTACCGGCGCGCAAGTCAATCTCTGGCCAGCTCAGATGAGTGATGAGCCCATTGACTAGATGCATCACCGGCCTGCGAGCTCGATGGTCAACAAGTCGGTCTGCATTGAACTCTGCAACTGGATCAGTTCCCGCCAATCCGAGCAGCACAGACATTGCGTTTGCAGCACCAAGTCCGGCATCAATCCAGCCTTCGAGGGCGACAATCATGACTGGTTCATGCAGTTCCGGCATGAACATGATTTCTACCAGCGGGTCATCGTTCATGAAACAGACTCCTCTGCCATCTCTGCTAGCCGTTCAACCATATGGCGAAATCCAGCAATGGTCTCTTGTGGTACATCACCCATCGCTCCGCCTGCGTAGCGGGCGTACACGCCCGCAATAATGCAGGTGAGCTTCCAATATCCAAACCCAACGTAATACTCCAAGTTGGACAAGTCAGCCCCGGAAGTCTGTGCGTACCGCTGCATCATCTCACGCTTCCGCATAAAGCCGTCGAGCGCGGTGGGGGAAGCCTGAGGCATCACAGCTTCTTCATCTGGATCTGACCAGTACACCCACAGCAGGCCAAGGTCTGCCAGCGGATCGCCCAGCGTGCAAATCTCCCAATCGAGCACTGCAACAACTGAGCCATCCTGCCCCAACATGCAGTTATCTAATCGATAGTCGCCGTGCACAATGCTGACTTTAGTTTGGGGCGGAATATTGGCGGAAAGTGCCGCGTGAACCCGATGAACAGCTGGCAGGCCTAAGCCACCTTCTACTTGTGCCTCGCTCTTTTGGAATTGCCCATACCAACGTTTGAGCTGTCGAGCGATGTAATTCTCTTTCGGGCCGAGTTCGCCGAGACCAACTGCGTCTACATCTACAGCATGCAGCGCTGCGAGCACGTCGATGATTGATTCGCTTGCACGGCGGCGGGCATCAAGGCCCAACGAGGCGGCCTGCTCAGTACTCCGAATGACGAGTCCGTCAACAAAATCCATAACGTAAAAAGGTGCGCCGTTCACGGCATCTCCACTGCTCAGACCAACGGTGCGAGGTACCGGCAAGTTGGTCTGTTGAAGCGCTGAGATGATGCGGTGCTCGCGCCCCACATCATGAGCGGTTGCAAGTACCTGACCTAGCGGAGGTCTCCGAAGCACCCACTTTCTGGGAGCGCTGTCATCCGCAGTATCCGATTCTGAAATCGCATAGGTCAGGTTGGAATGGCCTCCTTGAATGAACTCGAAGCTCAGCGGAAGTCGAACCTCGGTGAGTTGCTGTAAAAACCACTCACTGATGGCTTCAGGCTCGATTCCATCAAGATGCTGAGTCACAGGTCACTTTCTGAACAGAGGTGTTGAGTCTCCCAATCTAGTCCTGCAGCCGAGGCAGCCACACTCTCGTAGACTGCTGCGATGGTTGATGTCACAGATGCAACGTTTCAGCAGGCAGTGATTGAACGCTCTGCAATTGTTCCAGTAGTTGTTGATCTCTGGGCCGAATGGTGTGGGCCCTGTAAGCAACTTGGTCCCATCCTAGAAAAAGTCATTGCCGAAACGCAGGGAAAGGTTGAACTTGCCAAAGTAGACGTTGATGCAAATCAGCAGATTGCGCAGGCATTCAAGGTGCAGTCGATTCCTGCTGTTTTCGCACTCGTTCATGGCAAACCAGTTGATCAATTCCAGGGGGCTCAGCCCGAAGCTGTCGTTGCAGCCTTTGTGAACAAACTCGTTCCCGAGGAAGAAGAGACAGAGCTTTCTCGTCTTCTTTCAGTGGGAGACGAGAGTTCCCTTCGCCAAGCTCTCGAGCTTGAGCCCGGAAATGCTGAAGTGATCGTGGCGCTCGCCGAGTTGCTCGTCAATCAGCAAGAACCAGATGAAGCTCTGGCATTTCTCGAAAAGATCCCAGAGTCGCCAGCAACCCGGCGAGTTGCAGCTTTAGCAAGAACAGGCTCAGTGAGCGCCGATCAGGTGAACGTGAAGCTGGCTGCGCTGTTACAAACCGCCAAGAATAATGAAGCTGATCGTCAGCAGTTCGTTGATCTACTTGAACTCATGAATGATGAGGATCCTGCTAAAGCCCAGTGGCGTCGCAAGCTCACGGCCACGCTGTTCTGAATCGGTGGTCCTGTCTTGCAATGAATCGTTGTGAGATGTTGAGTCACGAGGCTGCTGACTGATCTGAATCAGCAAACCGCATATGCGAAAACTCGGCGGACCTGCACCGTGCTTGGGCTGCGGTTACTAGGCGCAAAGTTGCTATGGATAGCCTTCGGAGTCTGGGCCGATGTCAGTGCGAAGCCAGCCACTCGTCGCCGAGTCTGAACTCCATCTCAAGTTGATCGGTCACGATCCCTTTCGAGAAGTTGGCAATTTTCCCACCGATAAGTGGCACGTTCACTGAGAGCTCAATCTTGACTTCATACAGGGTGCTGCTCGCAGACTTCTTTCCCGAAGCGGGTAACAGCGAGGTTGTTCCTTTGATCTGGATCGGAACTCCCTTCGTTTCGAGTTCGAACTTTCCGGAGTAGGTGCCGTCGCCATTGCTTCGCCACTCATCAGTAGATCTCAAAGTGTTCGTTGGCTTGATGATCCGCTTCGCAAATCCAGGGACCTCTACATCAACGAGGCGATCTATCACTATGCGTAAAGAGATGTCTGTCTCGTCGCAGCTCAAAATTTCCAAATCACGATGGCCCATGGCAATGAACTTGGCCTTGTGGCTAGCCGGGTCATGAAACATTTTCCAGCAATCATCAATAGGTGCTGCAAAAGTGTGTGAGCAAAGAATTTCCATATTGAGATTCTGGTCGAATCTTGGTGCCGGGGAGTGGTACCCCATGATTTCTCTAGTCTGTGGCGCAAGGAATCGGTAAGTTTGCAGGCCTTCCCCCTGTTGCCAAGCACCCAATCCGAGGACTCATGCAAACAGGGTCGACTCGACGAGCGTCAGATGTACTCGAGGCCTTGGTTCGAGAACCAACTCGCCGGTCTCTTTACAAACGTTCCCGAGCACAAGAAACCAGCATCTATGGACCACCCGAGCAGGCCGGATTTCAACGGAACAAAAGTTCAAGTTCTTCTGAGGAGAGCGAGCTGCAGGAGCGGGACTTGGCAGAGCGCAATATTCTTGGTCTGGGAAAGCCGCCTTATGGCATGAATCTGCAGGTCAAGGAGCGGCTCAACCAATTCGGCGGCCGAAAAGTACTTGCAGGGCTTGGGGTGATAGCCGTAGTTGCTGTGGGAATCGGCTTGACTTCAGTAGGTCGACCGGCCTCGGTTGAGGATCGACTACCGATAGCAAGTAATGCCACTATGGGGCAGACAGGCTCTTCGGCAGTGTCACCAGCGTCTTCACCAGCGTCGACAGCTGCGGCGGGCACAGCATCAGCCGCCAATGGTTCCGGCATTGCGGGACCTGTCTTTGTTCACGTTGCTGGAGCAGTTTTGTCTGCAGGAGTAGTGCAGTTGCCTGCAGGGTCACGTGTGGTCGACGCCGTAGCAGCGGCTGGCGGTCTTCGTCCTGAGGCCGACTCAAACAGGGTGAACCTTGCAGCAACTTTGCTGGACGGGTCACAAGTCATGATTCCATCAGTGGGGCAGCCCGATCCCACGCAAGTTTCAGTAGTCCAAGGTTCTGTGCCAGGTGGTTCTGTGTCGGGTGGTTCTATGCCAGGCACTGTTCAGTCACCTTCTGTTGCAGGGCCGATCAACTTGAATACCGCCACAATTGAGCAACTTGATTCGTTACCCGGAGTCGGCCCCGCCACTGCGCAGGCAATCCTCTCGTTTAGAGAGAAGGCTGGCAAGTTTGATTCGGTTGAAGCGCTGCTTGATGTGCGCGGTATCGGTGATGCCAAGTTTGAGGCCCTCCGCGAACTCGTCACCATATGAGCGATGCGGTCAGCATGTCATCAGAACCACAGCGCTACTACTGAGTCGTAACTTGACTGACAAATGGACTGCGGTCACTGCTGTCATGGTTTGCCTCTCCGCCTTTCTCTCACTGCAGGTTTCACTTTGGGTTGCTCTTGCTGGGCTTATTCTGGGTATTGGTTTGCGGCATCCAGTACTCATCACTCTTGGGTTGCTGTTAGTAGTGAGTAACCGAAGTAGCTCCTCTCTTGCAGTTCTGCAGGCTCCACTGCCAGATCGCGTGGCGGGTATTGCTCAGCTCATGTCTGATCCAGAGCAGCAACTCTTTGGAACTCAGGTTTTGCTGAGCATCGACGGACGGCGCTATCTAGCTAGCGCCCCAATTGAAAATTCCTCAGTGGTGCGATCCCTCATGATGGGAGAGCATCTGATGGTAACTGGGCGAGTAAGCGCACTTCGAGGAGCACCAGAGGGGTGGTTACGGGCTCGGCACATTGCCGGGCGTTTGCAGCTCAGTACTGTGAGCGCAACGGGTAGCAGCGCGCCTTGGTACTCACTTGCTAATGCTGTTCATCGCACCGTCACCGCAGGGGCAAGTTCGTTTGACGAGGAACAACGAACACTTTACCTAGGGCTAGTGATGGGTGACGATCGTGGGCAGTCGGACCTGATGCGCTTTAGATTTCAAGCTTCGGGACTGAGTCATTTGCTTGCTGTCTCGGGGCAAAACGTAGCGTTTCTGCTAGCAGTCGCAGCACCGCTACTCAGACGAATGCCGCAACGAGTTCAGTTGCTGAGCGGAGTACTCATTCTGATTTTGTTTGCGCTCGTCACCCGAGGCGAGCCTTCAGTGCTGCGCGCTGCAGTCATGGCAGGAATAGCTTTGTCTTCAATCGCCGCAGGGCGAGTAACCAGCGGTATTCGTTTGTTGTCTATGACTGTCATAGTCCTAGTGCTCATTGACCCTCTTCTGGTTCACTCCATTGGCTTCCAATTGTCGATTTCTGCAACAGCAGGCCTCTTGCTTTTCGCAAGGCCACTTTCGGAGCGACTTGTTGGCCCGAGTTGGCTGCGCCTGCCCCTAGCTGTGACTCTGGTAGCGCAAGCGGCTACTGCTCCAGTGCTCGTGGCACTAGCTGGCGGGATTCCTGCCGCAGCAACGCCAGCCAATTTGCTTGCAGTCCCGGCAGCCGGGTTTGTCATGATGCTGGGAGTGACCGTCGGAGTACTCGCCGGTCTGCTCCGCAACCCCATCGCAGGGTTTGTTCAGGCTCCGTCTGAACTATTGGTTCGCTGGATCGACCTCGTTGCAACCCGTAGCTCGCAATCGCAGTTACCTCTCTTGCGGCCGCAGCAACTCGTCTTGATTGCACTAGCAACACTTCTGCTCTTGGTGCTGTGTAGCAAAGTGATGGTGCTGAGGATTCCTCGTTTCGCTTCCTACCAAAGGCTCCGGATTCTTGGCGGTTGTGCTGCCTTAGCCTTCCTCGGAATGGCTTGTCGACCAGCGAGCCCACCAATTGGCAGGACTGAGGTAACCGATGAGGCAACACTCTGGGTCGGGAACTGTGGCGGACAGGTACTCATGCTCGGCTCAGAGACAAATAGCAACGAGTTACTCACATCACTTTGGGGATACGGGGTGAGAAGGCTAGATCTCGTAGTGGTGTCTGCGAGTGCTACTGCTAGTCGATCTGCTCGTGTAGTGACCGAACAGTTCGCTGTGCGGCGCGTTCTATCCGTCACAGATCGGAGCCCCCCGGGGATGAGCCCTCTTGGCAGTTTTAGCTGGACTGTTGGCGGCCTGCAGGTTGCGGCAGATCGAAGCAGAGCAACCACAACCGGCGGAGCTCGCACAGCGCGTGTCGCTCGGATGGATAGCGCGTGTCGCTCCGATAGGTAGCGCGTGTAGCGTCTGAATCATGATTCTTGAGCTTGGAGCGGACTACTCCTTCGACATCACCTATCGAGCATTAGTCATGGGAATCCTGAATCGCACACCCGACTCATTCTTTGACGGGGGTCAGTACTTCGATTTCGATGCATTCTTGAAAAAGGCCGAGGGTCTCGTCGATGGCGGCGCTGACTTCCTTGATGTCGGTGGAGTGAAAGCCGGCCCTGGCCCCGAGGTCAGTACCGATGAGGAACTTGAACGAGTGGTACCCGCCATTGCGGCGTTGCGAGAAAGGTTTGACCTGCCGATTTCAGTTGATACGTGGAACCCGCAGGTACTCCGTGAATCTCTG
>JBBDMQ010000361.1:4728-12180 GCA_040878245.1 Microthrixaceae bacterium | reverse complement strand
CCCCTGCATCAGATCGAGCAATCACAGGGGCGATGGCCATTGAGTTGGTACATCTTGGATCGTTATATCACGACGACGTGATGGACGAAGCCGAGGTTCGTCGCACCGTTGACAGCGTCAATGCTCGATGGGGTAATCACAAGGCAATCTTGGCTGGCGACTACTTGCTGGCAAAAGCCTCTGAGCTTGCGGCTTCGCTTGGTGTAGAGGTGGCAGCACTACTCGCCAACACCATCGGCCAACTCTGCGAAGGCCAACTACTCGAACTTGAGCACTCGTACTCGGTACTCAGGACCGAGGAACTGTACCTACGGTCAATAGATGGCAAGACAGCCTCGCTGCTCGCTGCGAGCTGCCGAATTGGTGGAATTGTAGCAGAGCTCTCACGGCCACAGATAGACGCTCTTACCACCTTCGGATACAGCTATGGCATGGCCTTTCAGATCGTGGATGACGTCTTAGACCTCGTCTCAACTGAGGCTGAAATGGGTAAGCCAACTGGTCATGATCTAGAAGAAGGCGTCTATACCTTGCCTGTGTTGCTCACACTTGCTGGGCCCTCTGGCAGCGAGCTTGCTGCCATGCTTGGCGGACCTCTTGACGGAGCTACGCGAGATGCTGCTGCGACCCTCATCAAAGAAGGTCCGGGAGTCTCGTCAGCGATTGATCAAGCGCGCAAATATGCCGACACTGGCAGGGCTGCACTTAATGAACTGCCCGCTAGCCCAGGCGTCACTGGCCTGAGTGCTGCAGCTGACTATTTGCTCGATAGCGTCGAGGCTGCAGCTACATAATTCGCGTTGAATCGGTCACCACGTGCTGATACAACTCCGCACCGGTAACCCCAACGCTGGCCATTCCCTCAAGAAATGTTCCCATATGCGCTGTTCCCATATGCGAGCCGATGGCCTCTTCGGACTCCCATTCTTCGTAGGCACGCACGCTGCCCGGGTTGGCACCATCAAACCAGAAGCCATAGGTGATGTTGCCCGACTCAGCAAGCGTGGCTTCTATGAGTGGCACCGTCAGAGCAAGGAACTCTGCCTGCTTGGTTGGATCGAACGAGATAACTCCAGAAATGATCAACATAGGCATCACCCTATCTAAAACCGATGCTTGGCTTTGTAACCGAGCAGCAATTGCATCAAGGAATTGAAGAGATACTCGGGTAAGCCACGACGGGGCCGCCGGTATAGCGCAACCTTGCAAGATCCGAGCGCTGAACAATAGGCAAAGAAGCTCGCCGGACTCTGAGTTGCAAGGAGTCCGCTATAACGAGGTACTCAGTGCCATGTCCAAAATACTCAACGAGCTCCACGACCACACCGACACATAGGTCAGAGCTGTCTAGTACTTGACTGACACCGGCTTCAATCTGAAGATCCTCGGGGCGAAGCAACACGTCCACGCTACCCACAAGAGGTGAATGCAACGGCAACTCGCCAAATGCTGTCTGAACGCTGCTTCCCTGAGCAATGCCCGGAACAAAGTTGGCATCGCCAACAAAGCCCGCAAGCCAGCGCGATACCGGGTGCTGATAGAGCTCTGCTGGCGGTCCAGCCTGTAACACTTTGCCATCGCCCATCACCACCACCTTGTCTCCAAGAACAAAGGCCTCATCCTGGTCATGGGTAACAAACACTGTGGTCATTCCTAAGTCCAAAAGCATGCGATGGACCTCTGTTCGTACCTGCACTCGTAATGACGCATCCAGGTTTGAAAACGGCTCATCGAGTAGCAATAGCGCCGGCTGAGGAGCAATCGCCCGAGCTAGGGCGACTCGCTGTTGCTGCCCTCCGGACAAGGTAGAGGGAGAACGATCACCAAAGTCACTGAGTCCGAGGAGCGCTAATACCTCATTGATCCTTGACGATTCTTTACGCTCAGCCCGTGGTAGCCCGAACCCAACATTTCGGGCCACACTGAGATGCGGAAACAGCGCCCAATCCTGAAAGACCATTCCCACTTGTCGTTGCTCGGGGGCCACCCTTACACCGGGTCCGCTCACGCATCGATTCCCCAGCAACACTTGACCACTATCAGCAAATTCCAACCCAGCAATAATGCGAAGCAGGGTTGTCTTTCCGCAGCCACTTGGGCCCAATAAAACTATTGTTTCGCCCGGAGCTGCAACGAGGTCTATGCCGTCAAGAACTTTTGTCAGACCATCAAATGACTTGCTTACCCCAGAGACAACTAGAGCCCCCGGTTCAACCAGCGATTCAGCAGAAACATCATTGCTAGGCACCGTGTTCCTGCTCTGGTCTGAGAGTGGGGAAAAGTACGATATCTCGGATTGTTTGCACATCGGCAAGCAGCATCGCCAAGCGATCCATACCAATTCCGAGTCCCACTGTTGGTGGAAGCCCGTACTCCAATGACCGCAAATAGTCATTGTCCATCAGCATGGCTTCATCATCGCCAGCAGCATTTTGAGCAGCTTGCTCAGAGAAGCGCGTGCGCTGTTCGACAGGATCAGTCAGTTCGGAGAAACCGTTACAGAGTTCCCGCCCGATAACGATTCCCTCAAATCGCTCAACCAGACCGGGCTCGCTGCGATGCTCACGGGAAAGAGGGGACACCTCGGTGGGGTAATCAATCACAAATGTTGGATCCCACAACTGATGCTCTGTGGTCTTTTCATACAGCTCAAGCAGAAGTTTGCCCGTTCCGTAGGAGTCCTTCCATGGAACAGAATGAAGGTCGCATAACTTGCGCAACTCTTGAATCGGAGTATGAATGCTGACTGCCTCACCGATCTGAGCCGATGTGAGATCAGCCATAGTTTCGCGCCGCCAAGGAGCAGAAAGATCAACCTCACGGCCGTCAAAAGTAACGCTGGTTGAACCGCAGAGTTCAAGTGCAAGGTGTTCCACAAGTTGCTCAACGAGGTCCATGTGGACGTGATAATCGCCATAGGCCTCATAAGCCTCGAGCATGGTGAACTCGGGATTATGCCGAGTCGAGGTGCCCTCATTGCGGAACACACGAGCAATCTCAAAGACCTTCTCGAAACCGCCAACTACAAGCCGCTTCAGGTATAGCTCTGGTGCGATGCGCAAAAACATCTGTTGGTCTAACGCGTTGTGATGAGTCTCGAATGGCTTGGCGAGTGCACCACCTGGAATGGGATGCAGGACAGGAGTCTCTACTTCTAGGTACCCGCGATCTTCCATAAATCTTCGGGTCATCGACATCATTGCCGAGCGAAGCTGAAAGGCCAGCCTGGCTTCCTGTGTGACCCATAGATCAACGTATCGCTGACGGTATCGAGTGTCTGTATCGGTCATGCCATGCCATTTATCGGGGAAGGAACGGCGCGTCGGTGCAAGGAGGGTCCACGAATCAACCCGAACGGAGAGTTCGCCCCGACGGGTGGTCATGACCTCGCCAGCCACCCCAATCCAGTCCCCAAGATTGAGTTCGCAGAAGTGTTCAAACTTGGGGGTGGTGGCAGCCGGCGCAAAGAGCTGAATACGGCCGCTTGAATCGGCAAGAGTGCCGAAAGCCAACTTCCCCTGTACCCGACGCAACATCAACCTGCCGGCCACGCTGACGTTCTCGCCGGTTTGCGCTCCGGCCTCTAAGCCCTGATGCCGGCCAACAAGCTCAGCTGCGGTGGCAGTGACCTGATAGGTGTACGGCTGATCAAACCCATACACACGAGCGTCATCGGGTGAGCCCTGTTCTGGCATGTCCACTTGTTCATTCACGGCTGATTCTTCTCCCAGATTAAGCGCAGACCATGCAAGGTCAGCCACGGTTCTTCCCGCTCAATCGATTCGGCGACGGGTGAAATAAGACTGGCTAAGCCACCGGTCGCAATGATGGTGGACTCTCCAATCTCTTCTTCTATGCGATCACACATGCCGTCAACCATCGCCGAGTAGCCAAAGACGGCCCCCGACTGCACCGACTCCATGGTGGTTTTGCCAATCACGCTGCGAGGTTCGACTAGTTCGACACGACGCAGTGCTGCAGCGCGACCAAATAACGCATCCATTGAGATTTCAATTCCGGGGAAGATCGCTCCTCCGAGATATTCGCCCTGTGCCGAGATCACATCAAATGTGGTGGCCGTTCCAAAGTCGACCACGATGGTAGGCCCGCCGTAGAGATCGAACGCACCGACTGCATTTGCAATTCGATCTGCGCCAACTTCGCGTGGGTTGTCGTACAACACTGGCATACCTGTCTTGACACCAGTACCTAAAACCACTGGCTCAATATGTAAATAGCGCTCGCACATTCTGCGCAGTTCATAAGTGATGCTCGGCACGCCCGAAGATACGGCAACACCTTTGATGTCCTCTTTTAGGTCAAGGTCTCGCGTCGCAAGCAGATGGCGAATGAACAAGGCGAGTTCATCACTCGTTCGCTCTGCTCGGGTAGCCATCCGCCAGTGGTCAATCAGGTCGTGGCTTTTCTCGCCTGCGTCATACAGACCGATCACTGTTTGAGTATTACCAACGTCAATAACTAACAGCATGAGTTCACCGATGGCCGAAAGACAACGGCCGGCACGTGATATCTACACAGAACATGGCTCAGCAAGACGGCCTCCGTAACTACATGTCGCAGGAAGTAGCCCCCCAGATGGTGGAGCCTTCCTGCAACTCAGGATCCCTAGATGATGGTCTGCCTGCGGCGAATCTGCACGTTTATAAAAAATGTTGTTTCAACGGAGTCGAAAAACCGGCTTGGAACTGCTCAGTTTAAGTCGAGTCCCAAGTCAAGAACCGGAGCTGAATTGGTCATCGCTCCAACAGAAATCATGTCGACTCCAGTGCCGGAAAAGCTGGCAATACTTTCAAGAGTGATGCCGCCGGAAACCTCTAACAGGCTTTTTCGTAATTGTCCGCCTTGGCGGACTTCGGCAGCGGCCACGCAGGCCACCACTTCCGCAGGAGTCATGTTGTCTAACAAGATTGCATCTGCACCTGCCTCGAGCGCTTCGATGCATTGATCGATATGGTCGCATTCAACGTGAACAGTGCGGGCGGGCCAATAGTCTCTGCTGCGCCTCACCGCTTCTGTGATCCCAATACTTCCCAAGTGGTTGTCCTTGATGAGTAACCAGTCAGACAAGTTCCCGCGATGATTGCGCCCGCCTCCAGCGCGCACTGCTGCTTTAGCTAACGAGCGCAGTCCGGGAATTGTCTTTCTGGTATCCCAAACCTGTGCTGAACCGCCTTCGGCTGCAGCGGCGACAAAGGCTGCGGTGAGCGTCGCAATACCCGAAAGATGTCCCAAAAAGTTGAGAGCAGTGCGTTCGGCGGTCAGGATTGAGTGAAATGGCCCCCGGAGCACAGCTAGCTGTTGTCCTGCAACAATCTGATCGCCCTCGTCGGCGGCCCAAGAGACCACAACTTCGGGGTCGAGCTGGGCAAGAGTTTCAGTGACACACATTGTTCCGGCAATCCGACCGGGCATTCGTGAGACCAACCGTGCCTCCCCTAGCCGCTGAGGCAATAGAGAAGATGTGAGGTCTCCCAAAGGCGACAGATCTTCTGCAAGAGCTCGGGCTACTGCTTGTCGAACCTCGAACAGCGGTGGATTGAGCCAGTGGGAGTCTGCCGGGAGTGAATTCACACCTAGGAGCTTTGCAGATTCACTGCTCCGATGCAGCGCCCACTCTGGGGTTACAACTAGTTAACTATCTTGTTGGAGTTATGAGTCGATGGGTCTGCGCCGGGTCAGTCAGTGGGTAGTCAAGTCGCGCATGGGTACCGCGACTTTCGGTTCGAGTAAGCGCCGCTGCTACCAATGTTTGAGCTATCTGCGCCAAATTTCGAACCTCGGCTACGGCAATGCTTTGAGGATCAAGCAATTCAATATCTGCCAGAGTCTGGCCAATCACCGCCCAGACTCGTTGCAGGCTCTCTTCGCTGCGTTGCACTCCAGCATCAAGACTCATCGCCTGCTGAATACTGCGACGTAGCTCTGCAGGCTGTGAACCTGATCTGGCTGAACAGCCACTGGAAGATGAGCGAACTTGGAGAGACTCGCCGCCAATACTCAAAGTCGAATCAGAGGATTCGGTAAAGCCAAGCACTGAACGCATAGCACCTGTTCTTTCAGCGCCAAATGAACCGCCTGCGATTGACTCGATGGCGCGCGGTCCAAATACCATGCCCTCAAGCAGAGAATTTGAAGCAAGGCGATTTGCCCCATGAACACCTGAACAACTGGTTTCACCAGCCGCCCATAATCCAGGCAATGAAGTAGCACCAGATAGGTCAGTGACAATGCCCCCGCATTGGTGATGCGCAGCGGGGGCAACTGGTAGCCAATCGGTCACGGGGTCTAGGCCAGATGCAACAAGATCTGAGTAGATGGTGGGGAACCGCTCAGCAAAATGATCGAGGGCAGTCGCATCCAACCACACGTGATCAGTCTGCTGCTGCAGCATCTCGGCCAGGATCGCCCGTGAGACAACGTCACGAGGCATCATCTCATCAACAAAGCGTTCGCCAGCGGTGTTGCGCAGCAAGGCACCATGTCCACGAAGCGCCTCAGATAACAATGGTCTTGGAATTCCAGGGTGATAAAGGGCAGTTGGATGGAACTGAAAGAACTCTAAATCGGCAACAGCAACACCCGCTCGAAGCGCCATCGCAACGCCATCCCCCGTTGCCACTGAGGGGTTGGTAGTGATAGCAAAAAGTTGCCCTGCCCCCCCGGTTGCCAACAGCAAGTTCCTTGCTCGGATCTGTTGTACTTGCCCCTGTGGACCAATGACGTGGACACCCACGCAACATCCGTCTTCAATTAAAAGGTCTAGGGCAAAAGTATGTTCATGAAGGACTGCTGCTGTGCGCCGAACTGCGGCAACTAGCGCACGTTCAATCTCTGCGCCGGTTGCGGCCCCACCAGCATGGACAACTCGAGCTACTGAATGGCCTCCCTCTCGGGCAAGCTCCAAGTTGCCGCGCTCATCGCGGTCGAACTCGGCTCCTAAAGCTATGAGTTCCTCGACTCGCCGCGGGCCCTCATCTACGAGTACGCGAACTGCATCTACATCGCAGAGTCCGGCACCGGCAGCCAAGGTGTCTGCAAGGTGGAGATCAATTTCCTCTGCATTTCCAGAGAGCGCTGCCGCTACTCCACCCTGAGCCCACCGGGTGGTAGCTAGATCAAGCCCGCCTTTGGTGACGACCCCAGTGCGTAAGCCATGCGTGCCTGCCGCTCGGACCGCAGCAGAAAGCCCGGCGACTCCAGAGCCAAGCACCAATAGGTCAAGAGAGGGTGAAGTCACTCGCTGATCGCTGTTAGATCAGCGGTTAGATCTGCGGTTGGATCAGCGGTTGGATCGGACTCACCGATTTCAAGATTGTCAATGAGTCGCACTGACCCAAACCGAACGGCCACAAAGGCCCTACTACTTGAGTCAGCGCGCTGAACGGAACTTAACGTTATGGGGTCAACAATTTCTAGGTACTCCACTGTCCC
>JBBDMQ010000361.1:0-4628 GCA_040878245.1 Microthrixaceae bacterium | reverse complement strand
GCTGAACGGAACTTAACGTTATGGGGTCAACAATTTCTAGGTACTCCACTGTCCCGAGTTCCTGCGTGGTGATCACACTCATCATGGTTGCACGCAGACTCTCGACAGAGGTATCGCCCTGAGCAAATGCAGTCGCAGCAGAGCGCAGGGCCTGAGACAGGACGGGTGCGGCTGCGCGCTGTTCTGGGTTGAGATACACGTTGCGGCTAGACATCGCTAAGCCATCAGGCTCACGGAAAATCTCACAGCCAACGACACGAACATCGAAAGAAAGGTCACGCACCATGGCCTCGATAATGGCAAGTTGCTGAAAGTCTTTTTTACCAAAATACGCGGTACAAGGGCCAACAATGTTGAACAGTTTGGCTACCACAGTGCACATGCCCGCAAAGTGAGTTGGTCTGGACTGTCCCTCCAAAATCGATGACAACTGACTCACAGAGACTGAGGTCAGCACGCCAGGCTGTCCAAATGGGTACATCTCTTGGACTTCCGGCAAGAAGAACAGATTTGCTCCCGCTGCTGATGCAGTTTGCGCATCACCTGCCGCATCTCTGGGATATGAGGCCAAGTCCTCATTCGCTGCGAACTGCAAAGGGTTGACAAACACAGTCACGATGACCAAATCGCACTCAGCAGCGGCTCGTTGCACCAATGAAGCATGGCCAGCATGCAGATAGCCCATGGTTGGAACAAGTCCAATGCGCTTGCCCTGCAGACGGCCTTGCGAAATTTCCTTCCGCAGCGCCGCGATCCTCGTCAAAGTCTTCACTTGGTCAGCCTAGGACTCTCACTAGGGTTTCTGCCCATTCACTAGCCGTTCGAATCGGGCGAAACTACAAGTGTTCCGGCGGGAACCGATCAGAGCCCCGGAGTCTCCCCAGGAGCACTCGGGGCTCTGACGTGTTTTTCTCTTGACCTCAAGTGTCAGGTGCAGCAACTTCCTGATGTAACTGCGAAAGCTCTGCGGCAGAGGGTAAGGAGTCGACGAGTTGTGCAGCACGTAAGGCAAGCGCCAAGTAAGGCTGCCTTTCCTGTTGGGGCAACTGTTGCAGGTGGCGCAACACAGTTGACCAATCACCTCGAGCCACGGGACCGGTGAGCGCAGCTGCTGGGCCGAGTTCAGAAACATTATTGAGCGTGACCCGAGAGAGGCTTAAGAATGCTTCAAGAGGCAGCTCTAATTCGTCGGCGATTGACTCAACCTGGGCCAGCAGTGCCACGAGATGGTTTGATGCAAGCACTGCTGCAGCGTGATAGCTGACTCGATCCTCTTCCGCAACCTTGATAGTGCGACCTCTGAGCGCTGTTGCTACTCGGGTAACGAACGGATCACCAGACAGGGCAAACCAAGCACCTTGCAGAGCGGCAGCGCCGAGCTCAGCATCAGCAAGTGCTACTAAGGGGTGTACCGAACCAGAACGAACTGCTGATCCGAGCACTTCTAGCCCCAGAGACCCAGCGCAATGAGCCACAACTACTGCCTCGTCAACTGTCAGAGCAGCGGCCACAATGGCCACATCAGAGTCGGGAACACAGATAAGCACTAGGTCAAACTCTGCTGCTGTAACTCGCCGAACTCCAGTGGCAGTTTCATCGGCATCGAATTGCTGATGAGTGACTAAGTCGACCTTCCAACCCGCTTGCCCTAAGGCAAGTGCGAAGGACCCACCGGACCTGCCAGCACCGATAATGCGAACCCGATCAGTGCTCATTGTGTTCAGCATATTTAAAGAGGATCGACGAGCCGAACCGTACCCTCTGACAAATTCAGTTCCTGTTCGGTTACTAGATCAGGAGCAAGTTCCCGCAAAGGTGCAAGCACAAATCTGCGCTCTTTCCAGCGAGGATGAGGAATAGTCAAACGAGGGCTATCTAACTCCACCCCGTCCATCCACAGGATGTCAATGTCTAGGGTGCGTGCCCCCCAACGCACGTCACGAACACGATCCGATGCAGATTCCACTCGGTGACAAATACCGAGTAACTGCTCGGGGCTGAGAGCCGTGTGAAGCTCTGCCACAAGGTTGAGATACGCCCCTTGCTCGGGACCACCCACGGGGTCAGTCTCATATAACTGCGAGTGAGCGACTAGGTCTGGCAATGAGTCCAGTGCGGACTTCAAGTACGCCCGGCGGTCCCCAAGATTCGACCCTAAGGACAGATACACACGCACTGGCTCCCTGTGTCCTTGGGGTGGCTCCTGTGGCAGGGGTGAGTCAGCCTGATTTGTTGCACTCATGCGGGGCGGCGACGGCTGATCTGAACGCCAGAAGTTGCTAAGTCCTGCGGCACCGGTGGCCGAAGTTTAGCAACCGAAATTTCGAGGCTCTCGATGCGAGTATCGACTTCGAAAACTGCAGCTGCGAGTTGCGTTGCGAGTCGTTCAAGAAGTTCGGGTTGAGCCGTCTGAACTGTTCGGTCTATGGATTCGCAAACAGCCCCATAATCAACCGTGTCTAACAACGCGTCGCTCATGCCTGCAGCAGATAAGTCCAGATACAGATCAAGGTCTATCTGCAGCGGTTGAGCTCGCACCCGCTCCTCGGGCAACACTCCTACAATGCCCACCAGACGTAATCCGTGAAGTGAAATTCGATCAGGTGTACCCACCGAGCCTTGCTCTGCCATCAGCTCAGCGCAGTTCTACTAGGCGAGCCGCTTCACCAACGAGCTCCCTACCCTGTGCACCGATTTGACGACCGGTGATGTGCTCGGTCATTGCAATTGCTCGAGGTGGCTCTGAAATCATCTCGTTCCACACCAAGTAGCCGGCAAGAAAGCCGACGAGTCGGTCAGAGAGTTCGTCTTGATGAAACAAAAGTCGTTTTCGGTCAGCGAGTAGCTGACGTAGATCTGTGTAGGAGCGTTGCAGATACTGCGGAAGATCCTCGGTGTGCGGAAAAGGCCAATGACGCCAACGAACTGCTAGTTCGTCATAGCTATGCAGGTTGTTTGGCGCTGAGGACACAGAAATCACGAGGTCAAAACCTTGTTCGCGAATCCAAATAATCTCTTCTTGGCGGCGGACTTTGCGATGATTCTGTCCAAATCCGCCCGGACGCTCGCAGATTGCTAATTGATCTTGGATGACCCAGTGAAAGTGACGAGGCTGAATCCCCTGTGCCCACTTACCTTTTGCTGCCATATCGCCACCTCCTTCATGAGTCGGATCATTCGAACCGAAGTTTTTTAACTGTTGGAGACGTGATCGTAGGCGATATTTAAGAGGTGAGGATATTCCCAAACAGTATTTTTGCGCCTTGAACCACAGATTCGACCTCATGGACTCGCACCATTTGAGCGCCTTGAATCATTGCCCACATGGTGGTTGCCAATGTGGCATCCGACCTGTCTTCTAGGGGTGACAGGCGAATTTCACTCGCCAAGTTCATGGGTGTAGCACCTACAAAATGACTCGTCTTCCTCTCATCGGATCGGGCGGTGAGTTCGCCAAGAAATCTTTTTCGGCTAGTGCCCACGAGAACTGGAAAGCCCTCAGCAACGAGGCAGTCAAGATGGGCGAGCACAGCCAGATTATGTTCGGTGGTTTTGCCGAAACCAATACCTGGATCAACCCAAATTTCTGGCACACCGGCAGCGGTCGCCAAGCTAGCTCGCTGCACTAAAAAGGCTCTGACCTCATCGACAACATCTTCATAGGCCGGGCTCTCCTGCATGCTGAGCGGATCTCCTTTCATATGCATGGCAATCCATCCAACCCCTAGCTCGGCGGCAGTCGGCCACAACGACGCACTCACATCGTTAATCAGGGTGGCTCCTGCAGCAACAGCAGCAGCAGCAGTAGACGCATTCCTTGTATCAATCGATAAGCGAACTTGGCTAGTCGAAACCATGTCAGCAAGTGCTTCAATCACGGGCAATACGCGCCGCTGCTCTTCGCTTGCTGCAACTCGATGAGCGCCTGGCCTTGTGGATTCACCACCAATATCAATGACCTGCGCACCCTGAGAGATCATCAGTTCAGCATGAAGCTGTGCTTGTTCGACTAACTGATACTCGCCACCATCCGAGAATGAATCAGGAGTCACATTGAGCACTCCCATGACCTGTGCACCGGCAGGGTCTGCGAGGTATGCCTGAGTCAAAACTAGTGACCTGTTCCAATAAAGCGCATGGCCTCGGATCGGGCCGCAACATCATCCCTAAAGAGACCACGCACGGCAGAGGTAACCGTTGATGCGCCAGTCTTTTTAATGCCCCGCATAGCCATACACATGTGTTCAGCCTCAATCACCACTAGCACTGCACGCGGCGCCAATGAGGTTTCAATCGCGTCAGCAATCTGTGCAGTCAGGCGCTCCTGAACCTGTGGCCTTCGTGAGAATCCATCAACAAGCCTGGCCAACTTGGATAAGCCAGTCACACGGCCATCAACATTGGGAATGTAGGCAACATGCGCCATGCCGAAGAACGGAACAAGATGGTGTTCGCATATGGAATACATCGAGATGTCTCTCACCATGACCATCTCATCGTGACCGGCATCAAAAGTTACCTTCAGGTGTCGAGACGGATCCTCGTGAAGGCCAGCACAGGTCTCTGCATACATCCGTGCTACCCGGGCAGGAGTATCCACAACTCCTTCTCGATCAGGATCCTCGCCT
>JBBDMQ010000360.1:0-2209 GCA_040878245.1 Microthrixaceae bacterium | reverse complement strand
GACAATGTGTCCTGATCAAAACCAACCTGACATAAAGCCACTAGCAGTGCGAGTTGGCTCTGCCCCCAAACCTGAATCACCTCGGGTGCGGTACTCACGTTTCTTGGCAAGCGGCCCTCCGAGTTGACCACCTCATGAGCGGCCGGGAATGCCAGCGAAAAGGTCAGACTCGGGCAACTCAGAAACAACTAGCGACTGCGCAAGGACATAGTCATCGAATGGGTGCACATCTCTTGCAACCTCTGTTGGTAACCCAAACCAAAACTTCTCGGTGGGGTCAACCTGCGTGGCGTGAGCAATGAGGGCTTTTTCTCGAACCTCATAGAACTCCGCTATCGGAACTCGAGTGGTGATTCGGTCAACTGACTCCATCGCCTCGAGTCTTTCAATCCATTCGCCGCCGAACGGTGACTCCAACCCAAGCTCCTCAAACTTGCTGTGTAGCGCTTGAATTCTTTCCTTGGACCATTCTGTGTAATACAGCTTCAGCGGCTGCCAAGGCTCTCCAGCATCTTCGTACCAATCGGCAGAAGCAGCTCGCTCAAACGCTGGAAGAGTTATTTCATGAACCTTGAGATGATCGGGGTGGGCGTAATGCTGTTGATCATCGCTGTAGGTCACAATCACCTGAGGTCTATCACGACGAATTATTCTGACTAGTCGTTCCACCGCAGAATCAAGAGGCGCATTCCAGAAGTTGTCTTCTCGAGCGTTGGTCTCACTATCAGGCATACCTGAGTCGTGATACCCAAGCATCTCCACACGCTCATAACCAATAATCGCGGCCGCAGTTGACAGTTCATCCAGTCTTACCTGAGCAAGATTGTCACGCACCTCTGGGCGGTCCATAGCTGGATTCAGAATGTCTCCAGCCTCACCCCCGGTGCAGCACACCAAAGTTGCAAAGATCCCCTCTGATCGGTACTTCGCAATCGTCGGAGCACCCTTTGAAGATTCGTCATCGGGGTGAGCGTGAACGGTGAGCAAACGAAGCGGATCGGCAGAAGTAGGAGTTGCAGAAGTAGGAGTGGCGGAGGAAGAAGCGTCGGCAGTACCAAAAGCAGTCATGGCTTGTTAGGTTAGTGGTCTACGCAGCAGTTCTTCAGACAGGTGGCAGCTATTGACTCGCACCACTTCGGGTCTTTGTGAGCGGCACCAGACTGAACTCCCCAGTTGGGTCATCTTCGTCTTCGACTACTGCCCAACCACACAGTTCGGCCAATCTACTTCTGCCCTCTTGCGGCCCGGAGGCTATGAGTTCATCAAGGGCATGAATGACTACGGAGCCACGAGGTCGATAGATATATCGATTATCTCTTCGAACCGCAAGCACCTGAAACCCAGGTTCAATGTCTAATTGCAGTTCGGCAAGACTGTGCCCGGCAACTGATGAGTCAAGCGCTACTGGTATTTGTGTTGCAACAACGTCTGCCTCTCCGAGGGCAAGCTTAACAATGGGATGAAAGCCCCTGTCGTCGGTAATCAGCCAGACCATCTGCGCTGCTTGATCGCCGAGTTCCTCTGCCGCCGAGGCAAGCTGCAGAAGGCCGCGAAGGGGAGCCGGGTCTACATCTTTTTTTGCGGCTCGCAACACCCAAAGCTGCAGGTGGTCCTTCATCTCATCTAGGCGCTCAGCTAGATGGCGAACCTCGGCTGCAAGCCCGTTGTCTCGCAAAGCGAGAGCGGAGTAGGCAAGGCCCACCGCAGCTTCAGAGGTGTTCTTCATTTCGACGAGCACATCTACGGCTCGGTCAAGATCTGTGAGCGCTCCAGCTGCTGCGCTCATCGGGGGATCCCAAGTCGGCGCCGCTGCGAGTTCATGCAGGCGCACAATCCCTGCTGGTGAGCCGCGAAGAAACAGCACATCTCCAGGGAGCACAACAAAGTCGCCATCGATCTCGTCGATCATCCAGGAGCGGTCTCTGCGAATCGCCACCACCCGCATGCCGCACTGAATGGTGATCTCAAGATCCTTCAGCGGACGGCGTGCCATATGTGAGCCCTCTCGGATCCACACTCGGTGAGAAACCTCTTCGGCGTTTGATAAGTCACTAATGAGTTCGTTCGGAATACCCAAACGGTGAGTCACAATTCGGGTCACATCTACTGCAGCGTTAGCAATGCTCTCAATGGCCGAGATGATTTGCAGCACCGATGCCATGCCCTCGGCCTCTGCAGGTCTTCTGACGGCCATGATGCATACGGCCCT
>JBBDMQ010000359.1:0-2238 GCA_040878245.1 Microthrixaceae bacterium | reverse complement strand
GTTGTCTGCTGCTACTACGTCCTTGCGAATCTGATCATGTTCATGTGCGGCAATCCGAAGAGGGTTGAACGTGTCAAGGTTGGTCGTCAGGCCATAAACCACCGGCTCATCTTCTCGTTCGAAGGTGCCAAAAAGCCGATCCCAAATAATCAGGATACTTCCATGGTTCCTATCCAGATACTGCTTGTTCTTGCCATGATGCACTCGGTGGTGAGACGCAGTGTTGAGCACTTCCTCGAGTGGGCCAATGGTGCGAATCGCATCAGTATGAATCCAATATTGGTAGATCAAGTTGATCTGACGAGAGGTTTCTATGAGCTCTGGTCGGACACCTAGTAGCGACAACAATCCGTAAGGCACAAAGAGCCCTAGTGAGTCCGACCAGGTCTGACGGAGCGCCGTAGATAAGTTGTACTTCTCGCTCGAATGGTGCACGACATGAATGGCCCACATGAACCTGGTTTCATGCATCAAGCGGTGATTCCAGTAGTAAACAAAATCCCAACCCAAAATAGCTGCACCTACAGCAAGCGGACCGTTGCCTAGGTCGGGAAGTATGCGCTTTTTGAACAGCGTCTGCGCAGTTGTCTGAGCTGCCCAAGTTGATGCTGCTACTAAGCCTCCTGCGGCTACTGCAGCCACGGCACTATTTCCGGCAACTTTCCTAGCCCGGCTTGCCCAGCGGCGCTTGCGCGCAGTGGCTGCACTAGTGACAGGCGCATCGGCCGAACTAGTGGCAGGCATGAGGTTGGCAGGCATGAGGTTGGCAGGCATGAGGTTGGCAGGATCGCCGGTTTGGCCAACTTGCTTCCCATCCAGAATCTGCCCGGGCTCTTGATCATTTGCACGCATAAGTGCATCAGCTACTACTGCAGCTAGAGCTGCTGCCCCAGCAATGCCAAGCAAGGGTTGAGCCCATTTGCCGGAACCAGCTGCCAAATTTTTAGCCAGCTTTTTCGTGACAACAGGAATGAACAAACTCCCAGTACCCATGGCCAGGCTCGCAAGGGTGTCTTTGCGTTCGTAATCTACCGGAGAGGGACCTTCGGCTTTGGCTCGACGATCAAGCCACCATGCCTCGTAGGCCATTGAACCAAAAAATCCAGGTATGGCAACGACGGTGAGATCCATAGAAGTTCTCCACTAGCTAGGTGCACTCTGCACATTTGAGATTCGGTCATAAACCGAGAGTTCAGACGGACTCGTAAATGTTACTGCCAACATCGGTTGGATCAACCTCGCGGGCTGCTTCACTAGTGGCTATGAGCGAGTTGAGAAGGATCCAGAAACCTCAGAAAAGCACAGCACCGCACATCCCTGAGGAGTACGTCGATAACCGCAGCGCTGCGCAGGTCAAAGCCGACGAAACCTATGCATCGCAGTTGCAAGAGTTTATGTACGGCAATATCACCGTTCTTGTCGCACTTGGAGCGCTGGGAGGCTCAAGAACCGAACCAGTCCCACGTGAGGCAATTGCAGTCATCATTGGAGTTTCATTTGCCACTCTGCTGTCGCATTCTTTCTCGGCGATCATGGCCTTACATGTCCGTTTGGGTAGACCTGTAAAAACTGGTGAACTCAAAGAGCAACTCAGCCATTCCTGGCGCATCGTGATGGCGGCAGTTCCTTCTTTGACCATGTTTATTTTTGCCAACGCCGGACTTCTCTCGCCGGTTGCGGCTACTCGAATCTCTGTGGCCCTCGCAGTGCTGGCCCTGATGTGGCTCGGTTTAATTGCCGCCCGGCGTTCCCAAAGCACACTGCTTGGCAGCCTGATGTTTGTCGGCGCCGCAACACTTATTGGTCTGTGTATTGTCGCAATTGAACTCTACGTTCATCACTGAGCTGATCAGGGCGCAGTCACAGCTTTAACTCGACTTTTTGGTAGGAGCTTTTTTAGCGGCCGACTTCTTTGTTGCTGGCTTCTTCTTTGTTGCAGCCTTTTTTGCAGGCTTCTTCTTTGCTACAGCCTTTTTTGCGGGAGCTTTTTTGACGGCAGGTTCTTTCACGGCTGGTTTTTGAGTTGCCGTCTTTTTTATCGGTGAAGCCTTTTTCGCTGTTTCTACTACTGCAGTTGCGGCCGACGAAGCAGCTGTAGCGGCAGAAGAGGCCGCAGCAGCGATTGAGTCAGCTGCGGTGCTTGCTGCAGTCGTAGCTGGTGCCGCTGCTTCGGGGGCTCGGTGGGCAAGATCCCGAACCGCAGCTTCGATCTGTTCAACGGCGCGCCGAACCTCTGCT
>JBBDMQ010000358.1:0-2246 GCA_040878245.1 Microthrixaceae bacterium | reverse complement strand
TAGGGGGTCCCTCGCAAGACAAAACGGGTTGGGGTGGGGTGGGGCGGGGTGGGGCGGGGCGGGTTAAAAACGGGTTGGGTTGGTTTGGGTTGGGTTGGGTTGAACTAGCAGCGGCCACTACCTTTCTGATCCATGACCCGTGAACTGATTCGCCAAGCCGAGGTTGCACTCCTCGACCAACGCCGACTGCTGAGCGCAGATGAGCTTGCCCAGCTCGCTGCTCTACCAACAGAACACACTCCGGAACTCACGCTCTTGGCTCATCAGGTTCGTTTGGCCTGGTGTGGCCCCGAGGTCGAGGTGGAGGGAATCCTTTCTGCAAAGACTGGTGGCTGCCCCGAAGACTGCCACTTCTGTTCGCAGTCATCCGCCTTTGACACGCCAGTTAAAGCGACACCATTCCTTGATACCGAAGAGGTGATCGCCGCAGCCAAGGAGACCGCAGAGCTTGGCGCCTCGGAGTTTTGCATCGTGTTGGCCATAAAGGGGCCAGACGAACGCACGCTGACTCGCATACTGGAACTTGTTCCGTTAGTTCAACAAGAGACTGGCCTGAACGTGGCTATCTCTGCGGGAATTCTGTCACGAGAGCAGGCTGAACGCCTAGCAGCTGGCGGGGTTCACAGGTATAACCACAACCTCGAGACTGCAAAATCATTTTTCCCGAAAGTGGCTACCACACACACCTGGGAAGAGCGATGGGATACGTGTCAGCTCGTCAAGGAATACAACATGGAGTTGTGTTGCGGGGCACTACTTGGCATGGGTGAGTCAGATGCTCAGCGCCTTGAACTGCTCGGACAATTAGTTGAACTCAACCCGACCGAAGTGCCGCTCAACTTCTTGAACCCGCGGCCAGGCACCCCGCTTCAGATTCGTAAACCGATGGGCGCAATGGAGGCTCTTCGGTGGATCGCCCTCTTTCGAATCGCCCTCCCTTCAGTCATCCTGCGCTACGCAGGTGGACGAGAAATCACCCTGCGCGAACTGCAGGTCATGGGTATGACCTCTGGGATTAATGCATTGATCGTTGGGAATTACCTCACCACTCTGGGGCGTTCACCAGAAGAAGACTTGCAAATGCTCAAGGACCTTCAGATGCCTATCGGCGCTCTCACCGGCGTGTTGTGACAAGCGAGTCCAAGAGCACCCAGATTCAGCAAAGCCCCGGATTCTGCGCTGGGTGCGGAAATTCGGGCTCTGACTGTCCCGGCTGTTTGCCAGCTTTTGACCCGCCCCGATACTGCAGCACCTGTGGTACTTGGCTGTCGGTCCGGGTCAGCACCGGTGGGTGGGAAGCGCGATGCAGAGGCTGTAAGACAGTAATCAAGTCAACGTAAATCGCTGCGTTATAGGCGCCATTCGTCGGTTGCTGAGCTTTGAGCCTGTTCTGGAGCCTGTTCCAGAGCCTGTTCCAGAGCCTGTTCAGCAGCTCGGTCAGCGTTGACAGTCTCGAGCTCAAGTTCTAGCTCTGTTGGCTGCGCAAGCACTGCAATCTGTTGGCGAGACAGCCACCCCAGCAACACTGCAACTGCGCGTGGGTCATGGCGAAGTTCATGACCTGCGCCGTTGATCAGACGAAACTCGGCGTCACCGTGAGCGGCGGCTAAGGCGCGGCCGTCCTGGAGTGGAGTGAGGTCATCGCTATCTCCGTGGACAACAAGAAGTGGTCGAGGTGCTAGCCGAGCTACGGATTCCACAGGCTGAACTGACTTGAAACCGGCCGCCCAATTCTCGAAGGATGATGGAAAGTCTGGGTCTTTAATAACTTGAACTTCGCGGGCATGCAACAAAAGACGCCTCGGGTTGCGTGCCCAATCCTCGAAGTCAGTGGGGGTAGCAAGCGCAGCCACTCCGGAGACTGAGGGGTTTCTTGCACCTTCACAGACTGCTAGAGACCCGCCTGTACCAAAGCCCGCAATCCAGACCCCTGTGACTCCTAAGCGGTTGAGTTCGGCAACTCCTGCGGCAACATCGTCTAGCCAACCTTGCATTGAATAGTTGCCCTCAGCCGTACCACAGCCACGAAAATTCATGGCCAGTACTACCCAGCCCAATTCAAGCGCAATACGGTCTGCTAGCTCAGGGAATGACACTCCCGACTGCGGAGACTCCCGGCCACGAACTGGAAATCCGTGACACAGCAATAATCCGGGAGCGCTATGCGGGCCCTCGGTGGGCTCAGAAAGATGGCCGCTCAGCGTGAGATCCCCCGAGGGGAACGTGTAGTCCATAACTGACGGAGC
>JBBDMQ010000357.1:0-12402 GCA_040878245.1 Microthrixaceae bacterium | reverse complement strand
GGAATAAGAGGGAACCTAGAGCGAGATAGACCAGAGCAAATATTCCAAGCAATGCGGCCCACGGCCATCCACTTACAGCTTCGCGCTGTAAACCGACTTCGCATCCGCGCGTTGCGGCAATTAAGACCGGTGCAAGCAACGGAAGTAATAGAAGCGGCAAGAGAGTCTCTCGGCTTCGAAGCCTTGCGGCAAGTGCGCCGTAAACAGAACCTGCCGCAGCAATGCCCAATGTTGCGGTGAACGCAATAGTTAACAGCAACGGTATGCCTTCAAATTTGGTGTCGTAGAGCACTGCAACCCCTATGGCGAGCACTGCTTCAAGCAGTAATAGCTCGATAGTCAAAGCTGTGACTTTCCCCAGATAAATCCCAGCCGGCGACATTCCAGAGAGTCGGAGCGCTTCCAAGATGCCGTCCTCTGCCTCGAGGCCAAAGCTTCGTTGAAGCGTGAGCACAGCAGAGAACAGCACAGTGACCCAGAAAAGCCCCGGGGTAGCTTGCTTGAGAACTCCCCTGTCGGGGTCAAGCGCAAAGGCAAACAGCAACAACACCAGCAGGGCAAACGGCAGCACCTGGCCCAGCCCGATCTTGGCGCGCCGCTCAAGCAGCAGATCCTTGCGCGTCACTAGCCAAGCGTCACCAAGAACTCCGCGAGGCCGACTCATGGTTCAGGCTCACTACTGAGAGGCGGGAGCGGGGCCGAGTTAGATGGCGAATCCGGAGTGAGGATGACGCCACCGCTGATGGTGACAGACCTGTGAGCAACATGCTCGGCCCGGTCTAATTCATGCGAGGCGAACAGCACCGTGGCTCCGCTTGCGGCCGCTTCGGCCATCAGCCCATCCACTAGGTCGCGTCCCGAACTGTCTAGGCCTGCGTGTGGTTCATCGAGTAGCCAGAGCTCCGGTCGTCGGCAGACCATTGCAGCAAATGACACTCGGCGTCGTTGCCCGGCCGATAACGCATGGACCGGAAGATCAAAGAGTCGTGTTGCCACACCGAGTCGCTCAAGTGCTGCACGGCCATCGGCCACCGTTGCAGCTGCAGCTTTTGACCAAAAATCAAGGTTTTCAATAACTGATAAGTCTTGATATAGAAACGAGTCGTGCCCTAGGAGCCCGACTCGGCGGCGCACTGCCCGAGGATTTTCCGTCAAATCCTCCCCAAGAACCACTGCTTTGCCAGAACTCAACCCAATCAGCCCAGCGCAGACGCCCAACAAAGTGGTCTTGCCAGCACCATTTGGTCCTTGCAACAGCAGAATTTCCCCTGAGTCAACGTCAAGATTCACTCCAGCAAGTGCAGGAAACCGGCCGATAAGTGCGACGGCAGAATGAAGGTGGACAATGGCCGACACAGCAATCAAACGTAGTTCCTCTAGTGGCACCGGAGCCAAGCACAGGCTTTCTTGGTACTAGATGTAACTTGAAGGAATGTTCGGAAGGATTCTCGGCGGCATCGGTAAGGCGCTCATTATTGCCGGTGTCTTAGTTCTGGGTTTTGCTGCCTATCAGTTATGGGGTACCAGTCTTTCTCAGGCCAACGCCCAGGCTGACCTCACCAAAAGCTTGGCTAAGGATTCGCTAGTAAGCCCTGAGGGCGTATCCAATGCAGATGGCACTGTCGGGCTAGAACGACTTGTTGAAGATTTTTCGAGCGTCAACTCAGCCACCGCTCCACCAACTGCTCCACCGCCAGAGGGGGACCCGGTAGGAATTATCACGATCCAAAAAATTGATCTTCAAAGGGTCATTGTCGAAGGGGTCAGCAAAGCTGATCTAAAAAAAGGGCCTGGCCACTATCCAGGAACTCCCCTGCCTGGCCAAGCTGGCAACTCAGCAATTGCAGGGCATCGAACCACATACGGCGCTCCCTTCAATCGCATTGACGAGTTACTACCGGGTGACGAGGTTCGCGTCGCGACACCTCAGGGAGAGTTCACCTACTTGGTGATTCCAGCTCCGGGTGAAACCACTCAAGCTTGGTATGCAGTCAGCCCCGCTCAGGTGGAGGTGCTTGCCAACTTCGGCGATAACCGCATCACGCTGACAGCATGTCACCCCAAGTATTCAGCAAAGCAACGAATCATTGTTCACGCCGTTCTCAAGAATCCACCGGCCGCAGCAGCACTGGTTGTTGCGCCGCCCGCTGACGCGAACGCACCGCCATCAGCGACCGAGCAAGCCGATGCCCAGTTCGATGCTCAGTTCGATGCTCAGTTCGATGAAGGTCAGGCGGGCGATCCAGAAGCTCTGAGAACTGCGCTGCTGCTAGGTGCAGCTGCGCTGGCAGTTGCACTGTTGGCATACCTGCTCGGTAAGTACCTACGCCGCTGGCCAATGTATGTGTTGGCCACACCCTTGGTTTTGGGTCTGATTTGGTACATGTATGTGTATATGGACCGCTACCTTCCAGCCCTATGAGGGCGCACTCGATGTTGCCACTGCTGATACTTCTGGCAGCAGCCTTGCTGATCGGTGCATGCAGTGACGACAGTTCCACAGACAAAGAGTCTGCTTCTACAAGCAGCACAGCACTAGACGCAGGGTCGAATACCGTGACGACTACAGCCCCGGGACCGCCCCCAGGCTCAATCCTTGAGGGCTTCAAGGAGCTTGAGGTTGGCGACTGCTTCGAGGAACTCACAGAGCCGACAGCCGAGGATCGCGCTGTCTGGTTGCTTGACTGCGGCCAGCCACATTCCTATGAGGTGTTCTTGCTCACCGATTACCAAGGTCCAGGTGCGGGGCGTGGTACCTCCTACCCCGGAACGAGCGCTGTTCAAGACTTCTCTGAGCAGGTCTGCTTTGATCAGTTCGAAGCATTTGTCGGGCTTCGTTGGACATTGTCCGACCTAGACATTCGCGCTTGGTGGCCCACCCAAGAATCTTGGGAGCGCGCCGATCGACAAGTGATATGCACGGTGGTCCTTCAAAGCGGGGAGCCGCTAACTCAAACTCAGCGAGGGTCTGCTCGATAAAGCCATTCCTCAAGCTGCGAGCAGCCAGACCAGCCCTAGCGGCCCTTGAACTCGGGCTTGCGCCGCTCCGCAAACGCTGATCGACCTTCTACAAGGTCTTCTGAAGCCCAAGCTGCAGTGAATGCGGCACGGTACTCACCTTGTGAGTCGGTGCTGAGCGCTGGCCGTTCAAGCAGATTCAAGCCCAGCTTTGAGCCAGCAAGTGCAAGTGGAGCTAACTGTGCAATCTGCTGCGCAAGATTTTCTGCAGCGTCAAGCACTGATGTACCTGCTTGGCCTTCCGGAACCACTACAAGTTCTTGGATCAGACCCAGTTCGTAGGCTCGCTGAGCGGTGATTGGTTGAGCGGTCAGCATCAGCCAACGCGCAGCTGAGTGCCCTGCAAGTGCAACAAGTCGCTGAACAGTCCAGTGGTCGACCATCAACCCCAGTTTTGCAACCGGCACAGCGAACTTGGCCTCGGGAGTGGCAATGCGAAGGTCACATGAGACGGCAAGTTGCATTCCAAGTCCCATGCAAGCACCAGAGATTGCCGCAATGGTCGGGACCTCAAGTCCGGCAAGGTCGTCAAGCATCAGGCGCAGAGCTTGAGTAAAGGCAAGGTCTTCAAGTTCTTTGAGGTCAGCACCACTACAAAACTGCCCCTCGGCTCCGGTCAAGATCAGAGCTCGCAAAATGCCTTGAGCATGATCGGACCGTGCTCTTTTGACTGCATCATGCAGTTGGTCCATGGCTTCATAGTTGAGCGCATTGCGTCGCTCGGGCCTTGAAATGGTGATCCGAGCAACCTGCTGATCGCAGAGATAACCAACGCTCACCCAGGTGCTCCCGGCTGAAAGATCATTGCCCATAATGCAACCACGAGCAGCAGATGCAAGACGCCCGTGAAGGCTTGTGCAGACTTGGCTCCTGCTTTTTGTGCCCGGATCAGAAAGAACAGCACGGCGGCCATCGCGATCCACACAGTGAAGGAAATTGAGATCCAAGTCTCTTTGAAGACATCAGGGCGCAGTTCGTAAGCATTCAAAATGCCAGTGATCAACAAGAGCAGCAGCGCCGGGGCCTGTATATAGGTAGCGACTTTGGCAAACCCAAGGTTGGCGCCCTCGGCTGAACGAGTCACCAATGGTGCGGCAAACAACGCTCCAAAAGCCACAATCGCAGAGAGCACATGAAGTAGAAGCCAAAGATTTGCCATAGGCCATTGTTTAGCGCACCACCGCTCACATATGAGCGACCAGTTTTCGAGAACCGCAGTCTGCCTTGGCGCTCAACTAGCTTGAAGAGGTGGCACTTCTTCCGTCGCTTCTTGCAATCGGTATCGGGGTAGGCCTCGGCTTGTATTGGGGTGGAAGCCTTGAAAACGCAATGACGTGGCGGCCCCTCTTGTGGCAGGCACTTTTTGGCGGGATCGCAGTATCGATGCTGCTTGACCTGTTCGGCCTGAGCGGATTCTTTGGGGCACTACTGCTGATTTTGGCAACCTCTGCCATGTTGGCCTTTGCCATCGTCAATCTGCGGACTGGTGGCATGGTGCTTGTGGTGGCTGGGTTGGGGCTCAACCTGTTTGTCACTCTCATCAACTGGGCCACTCCAGTAAGTGGGTCGGCGTTGGTATCAGCAGGAATTGTGACTCGGCAACAGCTCTCAAAAGTTACATTGACTGGTGGCAGAGAACTGTCTGACGGAGCATTGTTCGGATTCCTCGGCGATGTCATTGCATTACCTTGGGGCCATATTGTCTCGCTTGGCGATCTGCTGATTTTGTGCGGCATGACGCTCGTCACGGCAAGCGTTCTGCGGCAGTACCAAGTGGGCGGAGGCAGTCCAAGAACTGGCGGACGAAACGCCTCCACTGATTACCGAAGCGCCCTTGATGCCCTCGGACGTGGGCCTGCCCCTCGGCGCGGCCCTGGGCTTCACCCTTCTCGCCGAGTGGTACCGCCCGAGTCCAAACTGGTCAAGCGACAGGGCTCAGATCCCCGCTGACAAATCAGCTCACAGGTTGTTGTCTGAAGAGAACCGGAACACTCCGGCACTCAGTAGGAGGACACCCATATGGCACAAATCGGACTCGACCCAGAGCAGATGTCTGCGCTGCAGAAGTCACTGCAGCGAGAAGCAGGCACGATTAGAACCCTGGCAAAACAACTTGATGGGCAGCTGAAATCAGCCTGGTGGAAAGGGACCGACTCGGATCGCTTCCGCTCCGAATGGGACGGCACCCACAAAACCCAACTTGAGCGAGTTTCTCTTGCTCTTGAAGAGGCCGCCAAAAAGGTGGCTGCGAATGTTGCCCAACAAACTCAAGCTAGTCAGGGATGAGTTCGGCCAGCGTCGTTCTTCAGCTACCCCTTCGCCTGAAGAGCGGCACTGGCACCTACGTTGACCTCATGATTGAGCTAGCTCCCGATGCAACCATCGGCGAGCTAGCCGATCACTTGGCTCAGCGCTTCGGGCAGCCCCTCGGCCAAACAATTCTGAACAAGGCCGAGTCAAATCTGCAGCCCGCTTCGAGCTACCTTCGGTCTGCGCTCATTGCCAACTGTGGCCCGCAGGCCGGTGAGACCATTCGGCTCTTCCCGCCACAGCTCCCAGCTCAACAACTCCCAGCTCAACAACTCCCAGCTCAACAACTGCCAGCTCAACAACTGCCAGCGCTTGCTCCGGTTTTTCTTCATAGCGTTCGTGACTCCGCACTCAATGACACTCATAAGTTCACGTTGCAACTCGCTTATGGCATGAACCATGTGCATGGCGCAGAGATCGAGGTGTCTGAGCGAGTCGAGGTGCGAGCCACTGGTGCTGTCACTCCAGCCGTAAACGGCGCACCAATTATGGGCAGCTCAAGGCTTGGATCTGGCGACCTTCTGAACATGAACGCTCGGCTCAACTTGGTTCAGATAACGGGCCCCCTGAGGCCGCCAGCAGTCCCTGGCCCTACTCAAGTTCACCGGGTCAGCATCACTGCTGCTATCACACCTGACGAAGTTACGGTGAGTCTGCCTGCGCCACCGCCAAGCCAACGGCTGCCTGGGTTTCCTGTGTTGTCTGCAGTGGTTCCGTTGCTGATGGGGGCAGCGCTTTGGGTGGCAACAAAGTCAATTGCTACTGCTCTTTTTGTGCTTTTCAGCTTTGTGTTTGTTCTGGCCTCGGGTCTCGAGGCCCGCCGCGAGTCACGAGCTGAACAGAAGTTTCGGTTGGCCGAGTTTTTTGAGGACCTTGCTCAGTCGGTTCGCTACATCAAAGAACTGCACCGCAACGAATTTGCGCAGCTCAATCAGCATGTTCCGGGCTCGGATTCACTATCCGGAATCCTGAGTAAGCGTTCCAAAGAACTGTGGTCGAGAAGCGTGAGCTACCCCAAGTCATTACCAATGTTTGTGCGACTTGGAACTGCCCAAATCACAGCAGGCTGCAAGCTTCAGGTACCCACCCAAGGCCGCCGCGACCTTCTCAAACAGCTACGACAGACTGCAAGCAACTACCAGCTTGCCAACCTGCCGAGCTTGATCAACCTAGATAACACCGCTGGCATTGGAATTGTGGGTCGAGACGAACTTGCTACAGCGCTAGCGCGCAGTCTGGTGTTGCAGTTAGCCGTGGCACTCCCTCCCCAGGATTTGCAGATTTGTGTACTGACGGGTCAGGACCGACTTGAACTCTGGCGCTGGTGCGCCTGGCTGCCTCATTCTCGTAGTCAAAATGTTAGCCAGCGCACTTTATTGGTGATAGACGGCGCCGAGGAAGACCTTGTTCAGGAGGCAATCCAACGCTACGGCGCGACCAGCACCAGAGTCTTGTGGCTAGCCGCATCTCAAGCGGGACTTCCCGCAAAACTCGGAGCTGTCGTCGAACTCGGCGAGCAACCGAGACTTTTTCTTGAATCGATTGCCTGCGATGACCCGTTCCTAGAAAATTCAGAGGCTGTCAGGGTGGTGGACTTGCACATTGAAGACCTGACCGAGGACGAGGCTGTTCCACTTGCTCGCAGCCTTGCTCCACTTGTGGCTCATATCTCTCCGGTGCAATTGGCGCCTAGCAGCGAGGCTGCAGGCACCTCGGGCAACTCAGGCACCGCAGGCACCCAACCACAACTCGTGAGTTCTCATCTTCCCGCTCAGGTATGGCTACATCAGATACTCGCTCAGGAGCAGATGCTCTGCAGTCCGCAGGCTGTGCTTGATCAGTGGGCAATCACAGCATCCTCCTCTGGCTTAGGAGCCCCTCTGGGTCGGGTTGCCAATGGTGTTCTTCACCTTGACCTTCGGGCTGACGGCCCACATGCACTGATTGCAGGTACCACGGGTTCGGGCAAAAGCGAGCTACTACGCAGCCTTGTGGCCTCGCTTGCGTTGCATCACAGCCCCGATCGGCTGACTTTCTTGCTTGTTGATTACAAGGGTGGCGCAGCATTCCGCACCCTTACCTCTTTGCCGCATACCGTCGGGCTGATTACCGATCTGTCGCCGCAACTTGCTCAGCGGGCGCTCTTGTCGTTGCAAGCCGAGGTTCGTTATCGAGAAGCCCGCTTAGCCCAGCTTGGAATCTCGGAGATTACAGAGGTTCCGAAAAACTGCTCGGCTAAGGTCCCCCCAGCGTTGATTGTGGTCGTTGACGAGTTCGCAACCTTGGCTAGAGAGCTTCCTGAATTTGTTGATGGCCTCGTGGACCTCTCCCAGCGCGGCCGGAGCCTTGGCATGCATCTTGTGCTCGCAACCCAACGGCCAGCGGGTGTGATTACCGATGCAATTCGAGCTAATACTGCTCTGCGAATCGCTCTGCGCGTTGCAGACCAAGAAGACAGCAAAGACGTTGTTGAACTGCCAGAGGCCGCAGTTTTGCCAAGAGAAATTCCCGGTAGGGCAATCCTGCGCAGCGGGCCCGGTCAATGCTCGGCGGTTCAGTTTGCGTATAGCGGATCATCTCGCTCGGCTCAGCCTCGCATTCTTTCCTGGCCGCTCGGTGATTCTCCGCCTCACAAGGCAGTTGAAGAAGCACAAGGTCGGCCAACCGATCTAGATGCAGCGGTGGCCTCGGCCGTTGCAGCAGCAGCGCTGGGAAACCTGCAACCCCCTCGACCCCCGTGGCTCGATGCCTTACCCCCACAACTTGCACTGTCGCAGATTCACCCGTTGTCACAATCCCATCCTGCTGGCACCCAGACTGCTGAGTCCCTAGCAATTGGCTGGTGTGACCGACCCGAGAAGCAGAGGCGTGAACTCCTTGAAATCAATCTTGACAGAGACGGTGGACTGCTTGTGCTTGGCACTAGCGGTAGCGGCAGAAGTACCACACTCAGAACTACCGCTCAGGCTGCAATCATTCAGCTTGGCGCAGGGGTGCAGATCTTTGGTATCGATGCCGCAAGCGGGCTGGGGCCACTTGCCGAGCTTGCCCAAGTTGGAGCAATCATCCAAACAGATGAGACCGAGCGAGTATTTCGATTGCTTCGTCGCTTAGCTTCAGAGATTCAAACGCGCTTGCAGTCGGGCTCAACCTTCGGTGAGTCCAACTCTGGGTTCACTATGCAGCTTCTGTTGATTGATGGATTTAGCGCATTTGAGGAACTGTACGAGCGAGTCAATAGGGGCGAAGCACTTGACCTGCTCGCAAGAATCGTTCGCGATGGCAGGTCGCTCGGGATCCACGTTCTGATTGCCGCACACCGTCGAGTTGATGTGCCTCCAAGGATTGCGGCTTTGCTGGGCTGTCAGATTTACCTGCGAAGGCCAACTGCCGATGATGCTCTGATGCTGGGCCTTGACCCCAACTCGGCCGCACCTGAAACACCGCCTGGTCGGGGTTCGCAGGCAGGCCATCAGGTGCAGATTGCTCAACTCGACGAAAAGAGTGAGCAGCTTGTTGTTCAACAGCCCGGTTTTGCCGATGACATTGCAGCGTTACCCAAAAAGCTTCGCTTTACACAGTTACAGCAGCACGCAGCAGGCCAGCAGATTCCGGGCCAGCAGATTATTGCTCGGACTGAGGCTTGGACCTCTCTTGTCTGTGGAATCGAAGCACAACATCTACAAGTTGCCCGCCTTGATCTTGAACATAATCACGCGCTCATTGCCGGTCCGCCGCGCAGCGGCAAGTCAACGACGCTCACTACTTTGGCCATGAGCTTGGCAGATTGTTCAACCACAGAGTTGGGCACTGCGAGCTATCTGCTCGCTGCACGCCACAGCAGTGTTCATGAGGAGAGCATCTGGTCGGGTGCACTCATTCAGCCAGGTTCGCCGCAAGAGTCCGCAGAGTTTCTCGTGGCCGCTGCGGAATCTGCCAGATCTGGCTGTTGCACGTTGGTAGCAGTAGATGACTTCTGCAGCCTGGTTGACTCACCCGGCGGTGAACTTGTTGAACAAGGCTTAGCTGCTCTAGTGGAGCTAGGCCGAACCCACCGACTACGAGTGATACTCAGTGCCGAAGTAGACACGCTGCTGCGCTCATATAGCGAGCTAGTTGCCCAACTCCGCTCAACTCGAACAGGCATTTTGTTAGGTATCGACCCCGAGGTTCACGCATCACTACTGCATGCATCGCTACCGGCTCAATCAGAGTTACTGCCACAAGACGGCCGAGGATGGCTACTCGCACCGGGTACTGCTCAGGCCGTTCAATTTGCTCAACCCTGAGTTAGGCAGCCGCCCGTTGGCGGTCAATCAGGTGCAAGTCAGCAACGGTAATGAGTTGAACCTGAAGTGCGTGCTCCATCAGATGCAGACGGCGGTCCATGGCATTGGCCCCTAGCCCGCCGTGAACATTGGCAATGCCCGCTCGCTGCAGTTTCTCGCAGAGATGATCAAGCTTTCGATTGAACTTGGTCAGCGACCAACCAAGACGCTGCGCACTTTGACGGTTAGTGGGAGGATGCCTGTGTTCGGTTTGGGGGTTCAACAGTCGGCGCTCGCACATTGCGAGAAGCAATAAGTTTTGATCCTCGTTTAATTCAACCCGACCCCAGTCCATGGTCCGAGTGCCATTGGCACCCTCTTTGCCAAGAAGATCGGCAACTAATTCAAAATCCTCGAGCGCCCCCGAGAGTTCATATGTTGTGGGCCCAACAACAAACCCGCAGGTGAACTCCCCGTGCAAAACTGCCGCAGTCGAGTTGGGGGCAATAAGTGCCAAACCAGCACCGTTTGCATCTTTGACCGTGAAGTTGATATTTGTTGCAAGATTCTGAACACACCAGTGCTGACCACGATGCACAAATCGCCCTAGGACTCGATGCATATAGGGGTTGTCGTCGAGAATCAGGTCGGCTGATCGCCCGAAGCTCAGCGACTCCTCAGGTCTCAGGGTGTAATCCTCGCCGCAAAACTCAAGATACAAGCGCCCAGCGGGGAGTTCTGATTCTGGGAGTTCTATATCGGGGAGTTCTATATCTGGGAGTTCTGATGCTGGGTTCTGTGGCTTTTTCCTCATACGGCGAAGTATAAGCAAAACCGTAGCTATAAGTACTTTCAATACATATCAATGTATTTTATTTATTTATAATTCATCTCACCCTGAGGGTTCATGCACACTGCCAAGGTGGTCCATGACTGAGGAACTGCCCCGCAGGCGCTGCCTGTGTCTGCATCGAAATACTCAGCCCAACCAGACTGCACAGCTCCGCGATAGCTTCTCTGAGCAATCTGCGCTGCCGCAGAAAACTTTCCGACTCGCTTCAACCCAACCCAAAGCAGGTAGTTCAACTGAGGCCAACTTGGGCCACGCCAGTATGTAGTGGGCAAATACGTGGGCTCCTCTCGGTGCACCTGCCGCTCACCGAACTCTCCGGCAAATGCGTGTTCATCGCAGAGTTCACGCTCTACCAGGCTTGCCACCTGTGCAGTCAGTGCTCCCCCGTCAAAGGTTTCAGGCTGGGCCTGCAGTGGGAGGGCCAGTAGTGGAAGGGTCAGTGGGAGGGTCAGTAGTGGAAGCAGCGCTTCGACTGTACGCACTCGCCCCGACCCGGTTGCGGTCGGTCCATCGTCTACCCAAGTTCGCAGTTCGGGTTCCCAGCGAGAGCTGAGTGCAGCAGAAACCTGAGCGGCATGGCTCAGCAGGGCTTTGTCGCCAGTCACCTGAGCAAGTTCAGCGGCACAAAATGCAGTAAGAGCGCTAAATGCAACAGAGCCAACAGCAAACTCGCTATTCCAGATCGGAGCGCCACCCGGAAGCCGTTCGACCCCCTGCAACAACTCACCCTTGCGCCTAAACAATGTCTGTTCATCAAACTCATCGCCGCCAAAAACAAGGTCATCCCAACGAGGACTGTGATCGCAACCAGATTCCCAAGGATGCACAATTTCAATCAACCCCGAAGCAGTTCTTCGACGCCGCTCAAACAAAAAGTTCAGCCCAACAGTCGCCCGCTCAAGCAAATCTGCTGGGATTGCCACCCCTTGTCGAGCAAGCTCCGCAATTGCGTGACCGTACATAGGGGGTTGCGTAATTGATGAGGTATGCCGGCGCCCCCAAAACTCATCATGGGCCGTTGACCCATTGAGGTACTGCACATGGGGAACAAACCCATCGGAATCTTGCGCCGCAAGCACAGTGCTGAGTTCGGCTATCGCCCGATCAGGTCGTTCAAGCTGCGCCCAAACAATTGCGTGAAAACACGAGTCCCATAACCACAGCCACGGATAGGTCCTGCTGTTCGGACAAGTAAACCCCGGTTCGCGCCACTGCGCTTCTAACACTTGCGCCGCCAAAACCTGTGCTGCTTGCTCAGAAATCATCTTCGAATCCCTAACTGCATCGCTCTGACCCTAATCTGTGGCTCCCATGGCAAAACGTGCAGCCTTCTTGTCATTTCGCTTCGGTCTCACCGACGGCGTATCTGTGGTGGCGCGCACATGGATGGATGCCTTTACAGAGTTTGGCTTTGAGGTCCTTACCGTAACTGGAGAGGCCGAGTCCGACAGGACTGTGCCTGGGCTTGGGCTTGGGCATGCGACATCTGGCTCTACCGATCTTGAGGCTGGTCTTGAGGCTGCTCTCGGTGCTGCGCTCGCCGATGCCGATCTTGTCGTGGTTGAAAATCTTCTGACCATTCCGATGAACCTTGCAGCTTCATCGGCCGCAGCAAAGGTTTTGGCTGCCCGGCCAGCGTTGCTTCACCACCATGATCCGCCTTGGCATAGAGAACGCTTTGCGCATATCACCGAGCTTCCGGCCACCGACCCAGCCTGGCGTCACGTGGCAATCAACCGGATCCTTCGAGATGAACTCGCCGAGCGCAACATCTCAGCCTCGATCATTTACAACGGGTTTCCCACACCCGTGCGCCGCAGTTTTGAGCAAGCACAACAACTGCGCAAAGAGGTTCGGCGCTCTGTTGGTATTGGTGCAGATGAGCTAGTGATTGCGCACCCCGTTCGGGCGATTGAGCGTAAAAACATTCCTGCTGCAATTGCCCTTGCCAAA
>JBBDMQ010000356.1:0-12438 GCA_040878245.1 Microthrixaceae bacterium | reverse complement strand
GGGTCTCATATATATCTGGAAATTCGGTTACCCCAGTGATCGGCTCTAGACGTGTTGCAACAAGCAACTGCCGCTCTGAGCAGGTCACCGCAATCCAATCCGGAAGCGTCCCGTCAATGAGAGCAGCAGGCAAACTACCGGCAGCCTCAAGTTCGCCAAATTTTTTCCAAGCTGCAACGGCAATCTCATCGGTCAGTGATTCCACATACCAAGAGCCACCTGTTGGGTCTATTACCCGACCCAAATTGGATTCCTCTTGAAGAAGAATCTGGGTATTGCGCGCCATTCGCTGCCCGAGTTCCTCGGTCTCTCCCGACTCAACATCAAATGGCAGTGTTGTCACCGAAGCTGCACCGCCAAGGCCAGCGGCAAAGGTAGCTGTGGTCACTCGAAGGAGATTCACCCACGGGTCACGCTGGGTCATCATTCGTTCCGCAGTGCGAACATGCAACTGTAACGCTTGAGCAGATTCCGAAGCCCCGCAGGCTGCAGTCATTTCAGCCCACAGCCTTCTTGCTGCACGGAGTTTGGCTATCCCTGTAAAGACATCGGCATCCACTGACAGGGTCACTTCAATTTGCGCACAGGCAGCATCGACGGTCATCCCTGCAGCAGACATTGCTCGCAAGTAGGCCGCAGCCGTAGACAACATGGCTGCTAACTCGACTGTCTCGCTGCAACCAGCTTCTACGTACGCAGCAGTATCCACACTGACAGTTCGCACCTTTGGATGAGTTGCAGACAGTTGCATAGCAAGTGACCCGAGTTCGGCCAGCGCTGAGTCGATACCCTGTGTGAGATGCCCACGAGCTGCAAGTTCACCAATCGGGTCGGCGCCGATTCCGCCAGAAGCATCCATTGGGTCGATGCCAGTCTGCGCCCAAACTTCAAGCATCATCTGCGATGCCAGAACAAATGCACCACCGGGCTGCAGATGCACTGCAGCAAGATCTAGATATACGCCTTCGAGGGCAGTAAGTAAATCTTGGGTAGAGGTAATAAGCACACCGTCCACACCGGCTAGTTCATTAAATGAGGCCTGATCGGGACTCGTACCTTGGCGAAATGCTGCATCAAAACGAATTTGTAGCTCAGTAGATCCTCGCGCCAACTCACGTAGCGCCAACTGTTGTGCAGTAACAGGATTGGCAGCACCGATTCTGGCTCGCACGGCCCATGCGCCATCTGTTCGTGGGCTCGGCGAACTTCCGCGTATAAATGGAGCTTGTCCAGGGAAACCCGCCTCATCATTGCTCCCCGGCGAATTCAAAGCCGTATACAACGGTGAAACAGTTACCCCGCTCGGCGTGTGAGACTCCAGTTTCGCCAACGGAGCTCCTCGAAGCACCTTGTCGACGAGCGCAAGCCACTGCTCTTCGGTGGCCGGAGGGAACTCGCCGGCCAGAGTGGGTTCGGCCTCGGTGGTCACGGATTACCTCCACGGTAAAATAGTCAGTGGCCGCAAAATCAGGCGGCCGTGGAATCACAGCATTCGCAGAACTCGGTGCACAGCAAGCACCCAGATCTCTACGATACCGGAGGGTCCACGCTGACTCCTACTGCTGCATAGTTGGAGGACTACTAGGGGTTGAGTCCCTGACCCCCTGTAGCGCTGACTCAGACAACACCCGACGGCGCGACGGCGGGCGCAGATGCGCAGAATAGTCAACGCGGCTCACTCAACTGCAGGATTCTAGAGAACGTTCAGCCGGCACCTACGATAGCCCGGTGAAAGATTCTCTCCTTCAATTTGACCTGATCCTTTATATGCTTCGCGTCGTGGCCGGACCCACTATTTTCTGGCACGGCTACAACAAGATGTTCCGAGGAGGAAAGATCCCGGGTACTGCTGGTTGGTTTGACTCAATGGGTATGAAGCCCAACGGAAAGGTTCATGCATACGCAGCTTCGCTGACCGAGATGGGCTGCGGAGTCTTGCTGCTTCTGGGCCTCCTGACGCCTTTTGCTGCGGCAGGAGTAATCAGCGTGATGGTGGTGGCCGGTTGGACTGTGCACCGCAAAGCTTTTCTGATTACGAAGGAAGGGTTTGAGCACGTGCTTGTGTTGGCAACCTTATGTTTTGCCATCGGAGCGATAGGCGCAGGGCAATGGTCGCTAGACAGTGTGCTTGGACTCGGGGATGGACTCGGTAGATTCCTTGACTCGCCTTGGCTTGGTTTCGCAATCACTCTTGGCTTGGGATTGGGTGCAGGAATGCTGACGCTATTGGCATGCTACCGACCCCCTCAAAAAGAGTAGTCAGCTCACGACTTAGCTCACCGTGAGTTCGTAGACAACCGGATCGGTTGCTGTGTCTCCACCTTCAAGAACTACCGTCACCGTGGCCTTGCCTGCGCTGAGTGCCTTTCCTCCGGCATTGGTGGAATAGGTTCCTTGGCTACCACCGTCTGAGTTTATTTCGACAACCGCAGTGGCGCTGCTTGTGGCAACAAACCTGCCGCTCCCGGGGTCGCCAAGCTCAAACACCACGGTTTCTCCGACCTTCAGATCGGCAGTGGTTTGCGTGGAGGTCAACATGATGGGTGCCACCACCTGCGCACTACCCGAGTCAGTCGCCGCAGTGGTGGTTGAACTTGAAGTCGCATCGCTCGCTTTATCACTGTCTTTACTGCAGGCTGCAGGTGCAAGTAGCAGCACCGATGCAGTAAGAGTTACGGCGCAGAAACGGGTAAAGGTTTTGAAAGAAGTCATGAATGTCAGTGTACGAGGGGAGGAAACAGTCCGGTGGGATCGCCTCAGCAACAGTTTCGGACAGGAGCGATTCAGCGGCGAGTTCGGGCTGCAGGCATCCAGTTCGGGCCGGCAGTCTGATCAATCAGGGCAAGCAGGCGCTCACCAACTGGCTCAATGAGCGAGAGCAACTCCTCGGTCTGCTCTAGGCCGAGATAACGCCAAGCCCGTTCTGTGAGTTGGTCGGTTGTTGACTCAATCTCTGCTCGGAGTTCAAGGCCTGAGGAATTGACTTGACCGTCTGTGGCTAGTCCACGAGATTCAAGTTGGGCTAGCGCAGTAACTATTGCTTTATCATCGGCGCCTCTACTTCTTGGAATCCACTCTCCGGGATAGTTCAGATGAGCGTCATGAAGTAATCCCGCTTGAGTGCCGCTGAGATCATGCGCCGCAAGAATCGCAAAGTGGGTGTCACCTCGCCATTCCCGTATGCAGTTCAAAGCTAGCCAGGCCGAAACCAACGAGTCTTCGGGTCGCATGGCCTGACGGTGCGCAGCAAAGAGCACACGCCCGGAACTCGGCAAATCATCAGCTGCCTGCCATAGTCGTTCAGCCCAGCCCGACAGCGGGTCACAAATCTCTGGAACATACTGACGAAGTCCTTCGCCAACAGCATCATTTCGAGCCTGACTAATAGCTTCAAATGTGGTGTGCTCTGACGCAGCGGCCAAACAGATTTCAATGAAGCCTGCATGGATCGAATAAAAAGCTGCGGCCACTGCTTGATGACCGGCAGGAGCAAGCGGTGCCCCTCGACTGCATATGTAGTATCCGAACCCCTCGGGAATACCTAAGTCACTGAACTTCTGAATGGCCACACCATCCCAGTAAATCCAGCCAATAAGTCGATGAGAAGCAAATGAAGCACGAGCACTGATTTCAGACCAAGTAGTCACACTTGAAAACTAGTGCGATGAGCTGAAGCGATCGCAAACCATCTTCAGCGCGGCGGCGTTTTCTGGGTCAAACATTGAATGCCCTGCGTGGGTGTTCACAATGAGTTCCGACTGTGGCCAAGCTCGGTGCAGATCCCAAGCCGAGCGCATGGGGCAAACAACGTCGTATCGCCCCTGCACAATCACCGTTGGGATATGCCGAATTTTGTCAACGCCCTCGAGTAGCTGGGTCGGAGAGTCAAAAAATCCGCCATTGACAAAGTAGTGATTCTCAATTCGAGCAAAGGCCTCAGCCTGTTCTACTGGTTCATTACCCCCCTGATCCGGGTCAAGCATGCAAGTGGCTCGCTCCCATTCAGACCAAGCTCGGGCACAGTTCATGAGTTCTTCGGGGTCCTCGCCAAACAGCCGACGATGGTACGCGGCCATCAGGTCACTCTGCTCCTCAACAGGAATTGGGGCCAAAAATGCCTCCCACGCATCGGGAAACAGGTGGCTTGCTCCGTCTTGATAAAAGAATCTCAGCTCGGAGGGGCGGAGCATAAAGATGCCTCGGAGAATAAGTTCAGTAACCCGCTCCGGATGCGTCTGCGCATAGGCCAAAGCCAGAGTCGATCCCCAAGATCCTCCAAATACCAACCACTCTTCAATACCAAGCAACCTGCGAACCGCCTCGATATCGGCCACCAAATCCCAAGTCGTATTGTGCTCTACCGAGGCAAATGGGGTGCTCTCTCCACAGCCACGCTGATCAATGAGTACCACCCGATAGGCCGTGGGATCGAAAAATTGGTAGTGCTTGGGAGAGGACCCACCGCCAGGGCCGCCATGAAGAACCACTGCTGCTTTGCCTTGTGGATTGCCAGATTCATGCACCCGAATTCGGTGCCCACCCGAAACATCAAGATGGTAGGACTGCCGGTGATCTGCAAGCGGATACATAGTAGTCACCGCAGCATTCTGCAGCAGTTCATGGAGTGTGGCAGAACTCTTCAGAAGAAGTTCTCCAGTTCGGGACGCAATCTTCCGACCAACTGAGAACTGCACTCCATCGGGTATGCGGCGGCTGAAGGACACATGCACACTCAACAGATTAAGAACAAGCAATCCCAGAGCAGCAGGGCTTTGAACAGCAGAGCCCTCAGTACCGCCGTAGCCCTCTTGAGCGAACGCGTTCCCCAACTGGCACCCTCGGAAGTCTTGGCTCAGGGGCTGAGTCTGATTCGCGAGCACTGCTCGGCAGAGCAGGTCACGCTGTACTCGACTCGCCTAAACAGGGCGACCCCGTTGGGAACTTCCTCGAGCCCCGACTCTTTTAGCGGGAGTTCTTCCGGCCATAGCTTGAGTCGCAATTCCTGCTCAACAGACTGGTTTCCCTGGGGTCTACATATTGCTGAACCGTTGAGGTTTCTGTTTGTGGCCGGTGCTCAGATGCTGCCCGTAGACCCCATAAGTGGTGACACCTTGGGGCAGGTTGGCCTGCGCTCCTGTCTACATCTCACCATTCGCAACAAATACCAGCCCATCGGCGCCATACATATATTTTGGTCAGAGGCTCGTCCAGAATGGGATGACACCAACGGGCAGATCCTGCGCGCTCTCGGCAGCCTATTGTTGACTCATTCTAGCGAGGCAGTTTTGGCTCCTCATCTGAATCCACCCCAATCGGTTCTCCACGACTGAGCCCTCTAAGCGCTCGATACACAGCATTTGGCCCACCTGCCTGCTCTATTGTTTCCAATTCAGTGAGATGCGACTCAATCACCTCATGTCGCTCTAAATACGAGGAAATCACTGCCTGAATTACTGCTGCTACAGGCAGTGCGAGTATTGCGCCCATCGGCCCGAAAAGGCTTGCTCCAGCTAATGCAGCGCCGAAAGCAACAGCGGGATGAAGGTCCATCGTGTGTGCAGTAATTCGTGGTGACAGTAGGTAGTTCTCAATCTGTTGATACACCAGGATCCAGACCAGTACCCACACAGCATCTATTGGGTCGTTCAGAAGGGCGAGCAACAAGGGGAGCGCACCTCCGAGGTAGGTTCCAATCACAGGAATAAACTGACTCACAAGGCCCATCCATAAAGCGAGCGCCACGGGTGAAGGTAGGTTGAGAATTTCAAAGACCACCCAAGAACTCACAGCACTGACCGAGGCGAGGAGTAGCCGTGAAAAAACCCAACCGCCGGTCTTTTCCACCGAGAGTTCCCACAAGCGAAGTACCACTTCTTGGCGTGCGGCGGGAAGAAAGGAGCAGACGTTGCGACGCATAAGGGGTGCCTGCGAAATCATGTAATAGCTGAACAAAAAGACTGTGAACATCTGAAACACCACACCGAGAGCAGACCCCGTTACCGACAACACTCTGCCACCCGTTGAAGTTGCTATCGAGGTCAGATCATCTTGGTATTTGACCACGGTCTCATTGAGCTTGTCCCCCGTAAGCTCCGTATCAAAGTTTCCATTTACCCAAGCAGTGCTCTCGTTGATGTATCCGGGGGCATTTTGCACAAGATCGGCAGTCTGGGTCACCACGAGACCAACCATGATGGCGATAAACACGCCTCCAATACCAAAGATCACCACAAAACAGGCAAGGGTGGCTCGACCCCTTTTCCAGCCACGATTTCCTAAAAAGTTGACAGCAGGTTCGACTGCGAACGACAAAAACAGTGAGACCGCCAAAATCCGGATCAATCCCTCAAGCTTGGCCAGGCTGTTTGTCACCACCATGAAACTGGCTACTGAAAACGCAATCGCAACTACCGCCCGCCAGAACCACCTAGGCAGTTGATTTCCTCGGATCATTTCCTGAAGAGTTGGGTCATCATCACTCAGAGGCTGCGAACCCTCTGGCCCTTTGAGTGGATCTGCTACTCCAGGGTCTGTTTCAGTCACGACCTAAGGTTGGCAGAGGGCTCGTTGCAACTCGCGGATCACGCGCCACCAAACATCATCATCCACTGCTCAGCACTCTTAGGTTTGAACACCACGTTGCGGTCTCGATTATCTCCCATGCGCTCCATGGGCTGTCCCGAATAGTTGTGTCCCGGAAACAAGTATGCATCTGCGGGAATCTGAGACAGGCGTTGGGTCAGGCTGTAGTACAACTCCTGCGGGTCTCCCCCGGGCAAATCAGTGCGACCACAACCGTCCAAAAACAATGTGTCCCCAGAGATCAAACAACCGTTGACATAGAAGCACTGGCTACCCGGTGTGTGGCCCGGTGTATGCACCAACTGAATGGGCAACTCGCCCACCATTACTGTGTCACCAGGCTGATGCACCTGAAGATCGCCCGCAGAAAGCTGACTAGCCTTGAGGACCCATTCGCGCTCGGCGGACTGGATGTGAACAGGCATCTGTGTGAGTTCCAAAAGTTTTGCAGCCCCTTCAATCTGCATACCCATGATTTCACCTCCGCAATGATCAGCGTGATAGTGAGTAATGAGTGCGCCAGTCAGACGCATGCCATCAGACTGAGCAATTGCATGAAGCTCGGACACACCGTAGGCCGGGTCGACCACCACGCATTCCCCCGTGCTTCGGTCACCAATCAGATACGCAAAGTTAGCCATTCCAATAGCGAGTTCGTTGCTAGCTGCAAAGTCCCGGCCGGAAAGCAATTGCTTAAAATAAAATCTATTGCCCGTTGAATTGGGAACATCTGAGCCTGGCGTATCGGTGTTAGAAGTCACTCTGACGATGGTAGCGGCGCATCCACATCATGAGTCAGCCACTCACCAAGTGCGGCTCGATAGGTTGTGTCGTAGCGGTCATAATCGGCCCTCAAGGCAGGCCCCGGCCAATGGCGCGGCAAAAGTTCTTGGGGCAGCAGGGGATCGGCAACAAACTGTCGAAGAACTGCTGCTGAGAGAACAAATCCGGGGGCTAGTGCTGCGGTGTTGCGCTGCTCGAGCGACGCCATGAGGGCATGCATTTTTCGGCGCAACATTGTGGCCCGGGTTGACCATCCCTTCAGGTCCCAGAGCCCTGTCAGGAAATCCTGATCTGACTGCTCAATCGGCAGGTCCGGTATGGCCAAAAACCAAGTGCACTGAGCGTCCGCAACTTGCCAAGATTTTGGCTGAGAACGAGCGTCAAGATTGTCTGGTCGCAGCCATACTCCTTCTCGTTGCTCGGAAAATCGCAACTGCAAAAGCGCTACTCGCAGAGCGGCACGGTCTGCCGCTGAACGAGCACCCGAATCAACAACGGCGAGTCGCCACTGTCCCGACCATACTGAGGTAATCGCAGCGCGCGACTGCCCTTGTCGAAACTGCCTCTGAGCTAGGTCACCCTGCAGTTCATACCAACCTTCAGCGTCCTTACTGAGTTCGCCGCTAGCAGCCATCCGAGACAATGCCGTACGCACCGAACCTTCGCTACAACCAAACATTTCTCCCACTCGAACCAACACCGGTACAGGCAATCTTGGAGGCGAACTGCCAAGAAGCATGGAGGCAATTACCGAGCGCGTCGTCAGGGGTGGTTCAGTCTCGGAACTCCCACTCATCGTTCGCCGGCTTTCAACTGAGGACTGCAGTTGCCATGACAGCAGATATTACATATTTGTTATAGCTATTACATATCTGTAATACTTTAAGGGTGGCCAACACTCCTCAGCGAGAGTCCAACACAATGCTTCCGCCAGCTGAAGTGCTCACTGTTGTGCTTCCAACAAATCGCCTTGGGCCCAATGGGCGCCCGCTAGGTGAGTTACGAACCGAGCTTTACCGCATCCCAAACGCTGCAAATGCAGCTCATGTTTGCGGCCTGTGGGTTCAGTCGGTTGGACTATTGGCTATCGCTGCATGGTGGAACAGTCCCGTGGGTTGGATTCTGGCTTTCTTCCTGATGGGAAGAGCGTTTGCTCGGTTTGCCATTCTTGGTCATGAGGCGGCTCACCGATTGCTGTTCTCGAATCGAAAAGCCAACGACTGGGTAGGGGCATGGCTCATTGCTTACCCCGCCTTTGTCCCCATTGATGCCTACCGTCGTGGCCATATGGCGCATCACAAGCAAGAGTTCGGTCCCAACGAACCAGATACAGCGCTCTACTCGGGCTATCCCATTTCTACTGATTCATGGAATCGCAAGTTGCGACGCGATGCTGACGGCGAATCTGGGTGGAAAAATCTTAAAGGGCTCATACGTGCTTTGCGATCGGCCGGCTCTCGCCCTCTTGCTCTGCGAATTCTTGCTTGGCAGGTATTTCTGTTTCTTGGCCTGTGGCTAACACTTGGTCACTGGTGGATCTATCCGGTGTTTTGGTTAGCGCCCTGGATGACTATGTGGCGAGTCCTCAACAGACTTCGAGCCGTGGCGGAACATGGAGGCTTGATAGCTTCGGAGGATAGGCGACTGACCACGCATCATGTGAAGCAGTCCTTACTTGCCCGTTTTTGGATGGTGCCTTTTAATACAGGATGGCACCTGGCACACCACATAGATATCGGTGTGCCGTTTTCTCATCTTCCACAGTTCCAGCGTGAGCTTGAACAAGCTGGCTACTGCTCACCAGACTTACAGTGGCGCAGCTATCGCCAACTTTGGCGCCACGCCCGCAACTAAGCAGTGGCGTGAAGCGCAGCTCCGATTGCTGCAAGTGCAATCTGCATTTCGGCTTCTGAAACCACTAGCGGGGGCATAAAGCGAATGATGTTGCCCCAAGTCCCAGCATTCATAATCAATAACTTTCCCGAAACGCGAGAGTGCTCAATTACAGCGGCCGTCCGCTGAGCATCCGGTTCGCCAGTCTGCGGGTCGCGGAATTCAAGTGCCACCATCAGCCCTGGCCCCCTCACATCGACAATCACAGGGTGCTGCTCTGCGAGCTCCTGTAAGCCTGAGCGCAATTGCTCTCCACGAGCACAAACCGAATCAAGAAACCCCGGCGCAGTCAGCACATCAATGGTGGCAAGCGCTGCAGCGCAGCCAATCGGATTACCGCCGTAGGTTCCGCCGTGCGAACCAACAGGCCAGCGGGCCATGAGCTCAGCAGATGCACCTATTGCTGCCAACGGAAACCCAGATGCTATGCCCTTGGCCATGACTATGATGTCGGGTTGGAAATCGCATTGCTCAACGGCAAACATGGTGCCTGTTCGAGCAAAACCAGACTGAACCTCGTCAGCTATAAACAAGATGTCATGCTCTGAACAGATTGCAGCCACCTCTTGCATAAACCTTGGCGGCGCTTGCACATAGCCACCTTCTCCGAGCACCGGCTCAATGATCACTGCAGCCGTTTCAGAAGGTGCAGTCTGACTAGCTAGCAAGTGCCGAAAGCCAGCGATAGCAGCGTCTACTGCTAGATCAGTAGCTTGCTGAGTAGTCATATCTGGGTGGTGTTGAGCCATGTCAAGACATTGCGGAAACGGAGAGACGAACACTCCCGACGGCAGCGGAGCATGACCCGCTCGATAACCAGTCTTTGAAGTAGTCATGGCCATGGCCAGATGTGTTCGGCCATGAAAACTTCCCTGAAACACAATCGTGTTGGGTCGGCCTGTGGCCTGCTTTGCCAACTTGATAGCCGCCTCGGTTGCCTCGGCACCGGAGTTAGCAAAAAAGAAAGTATCAATACCATCTGGCGTGATTTGAGTGAGCCGTTCCGCAAGTGGCTCAAGCAAATCATGGCGGTAACAATTCACCTGAGCATGAATAAACCTGCCCGCCTGCTCGCGGATTGCTTCAACGACATGTGGGTGACAGTGCCCCGTCGATACCACTGCTATGCCTCCGGTGAAGTCCAAATATTCCTCTCCAGAGGTTGTGGTGACCCAACAACCGTTGCCCTGAACAACATCAAGGCCAGTTACTTGAAACCACACGGGAGCAAGATGTGAATTCATTGCATTCCTTCTGATAGGGGTTTGGCCTACTGATGGGTAAAGGGCGCAGTCATCAAACTATGCCAACTAGGTTCTCATGGTATGAGCACTGACTCCCCCGATAAAAGCAACCGGTCGCTGCGCATTGGGTTTCTTGGTCCAGCTGGAACATTTTCTGAGCAAGTCATTCTTCGACAGCCCGATTTGAGTCAGGCACAACTCATACCGTATCCGCTGATGACCGACGTCTTGTTTGCTGTGGCCGAGGGCGAGATTGACCAAGGAGTTGTTCCAGTAGAGAACGCTATTGAGGGTACCGTCAACGCAATTGTCGACACCATGGCCTTTGACGTCGAGGTACTCATTCAGCGCGAGATGCTCGAGCCGGTTTCACTCAACTTGCTCGTGCAGCCCGGTGCAGACCCGACTCAGGTCACTTCGCTGATAGCAATTCCTGTGGCCTCGTCTCAGTGTCGCAGTTGGCTACGTGATCACCTACCGACCGTTGAGTATGTGGCTGCTAATTCTAATGCTCAAGCCGCAGAGTTAGCCGCAGCGAGCAACGACCCAACTGTCGCAGCGCTTGCCAATGCCAGGGCTGCCGAGCTCTATGGGCTCGAAATAGCCGCAGCCGAGATAGAGGATCACCCAGAGAACTCCACCCGGTTTGTGCTGGTTTCCCGAGCTGGGGTGCCGGCCCGCACGGGTCACGACAAGACCTCAATAGTGGTTTATCAGCAAGCTGATACGCCGGGTTCGCTGCTGCGGATTTTGCAGGAGTTTGCAGCACGGTCTATCAACTTGTCGTTACTGCTCTCTCGACCTACCAAAACCTCGCTAGGCAATTACTGCTTTATGTTGGACTTACATGGTCACATCTCCGACCCGATCGTTGCCGATTGTTTGCAAAGTTTGCGAACCCATCAGGCCAGTGTGAAATTCCTCGGTTCATACCCCGCTGCGGGCGCTCAAGCACCTGCGGCTAGGGAACAACGAAGCGCTGACCTTGAAGAGGCCGAAACATGGCTAGCGAGTTACCTCAAGCAGATCGGTTCCTGAACTATCGCAAGGCCCAACCTTGTCGGTTCTGGGCTTCGGATTAAGAGCCGGCCAAAAAGGGAAATGTGTATCTGGCAGTTACTCCGGCTGCTCGTCGCTACAAGTTCCTCGGCAGTGATAGATTCTCGGCCCTAGGAAGGATGGCAGAGCGGACGAATGCGACGGTCTTGAAAACCGTTGAGGTGCAAGCCTCCGGGGGTTCGAATCCCCCTCCTTCCGCCACCTCAATGAAGGGCCTTGGTCAGAGCCCACATTCCGGTTTAAGCCGCAGTTGAGGTGTCTGTCTTGAAGCCGTTGACATTACCTATGACCGCTGCGAATCAATTGCGAGCAAATGGTCACGTGCGCCGATCGGGCAGTCGCTCTATTCAGCTCAGCAGCAGGGCATAACGGCCAGCAGGGCGCAACGGTCAGTAGGGCGCAACGGTCAGTACCACCAAGCCCGCGGCAACGGCCGCGAACGGGGCCACTCATTCGGCACGATGAAGTGCGTGTTCCGTCCATGCAAGCGGCGGGTGTCTACCCGGTACCTACAATTTATGGCGAGATAGGCCGCAATGCCACGGCTCATTGCGTTCGGGCGGATCCGAAACGCTCGGCGTGCAACAGGACAGTCCGGTCCAGGCGGAGGAGTTGGTCTCGGAACTGTCGTAGTGGTGGGGCTTGGAACTGTCGTAGTAGTCGTGCTTGTAGTCGTAGATGTAGTCGTGGATGTAGTCGTAGACGTGGTCGTCGTCGTCGGGACGACCGCGTGGGTGATAGACACCCAGCCCGTGGATTGCGTATTCAGACCAATAACAGTGCCGAGGCTGCCGCCGCCTCCTCCGCCGCCACCGCCGCGACCGTCGCCGCCACCTCCGCCGCCCCCTCCGCCGCCACCTCCGCCACCGCCACCGCC
>JBBDMQ010000355.1:0-2254 GCA_040878245.1 Microthrixaceae bacterium | reverse complement strand
TCCAAGGGTGACTGCACCCCGAACTGGCATAGGCCAAGCGAGAAATAGAAACATAACAGCGGCCTTTGTGCGCCAGAGCATTCGAACTCCGAAGGCCAGCAAGATCACACCAGCAACAAACAGCGGCATGGTCAGTAAGTCGATTCGATACATCCAGTACATGGTCGACATTCGTGCTGGCAACAGAACCAAAGAGGCCAAGGCGGCAAGAACTACTGGCACACCTAGAATCCGGTCGATGTGGCGATCATGAATATTGGGCTCAAATTTTCGGGGCCGAGCAAGCACATACCCAAGCGCCGCAGATATGAATGGGACCAGCCCAAGATAGGCAAGCGGAGTATCGACCGTGACCCCACGGATCAAAGTCCAAAGCGACACCTGATAACAGGCGACCGTCGCCCCAATGACGATTGCAGTTCGGATTGCAACTTTCTTGGTATCTGGATCTAGGCGCGAGCGCTCAACAGTCGGATCAGAAGTTAGCTCTGATCCAATTGGCTCCTCCGGCCGATAGGGCGGTGGGTTCGTTAGCATGGTGGGTTCGTCAGCATCGGTGGGTTCCTGGTTCTAGTTATCTCAGACTTGGAGTGAGCGGTTGGCTGTGTTGCGGCGACGCAAGATAAATATGAGGCTGGCGCCGAGGGCAAGAAGCGCTGTAACGGGTAAAAGAACGGCGATGGGGCTCTCGCTTACGGTTGGCTCGGGCCCACCATTGCCGGAGTCCGGCAGAGTGGTGGTCGGAGCGCTCGTGTTGGTAATTTGCTCGCCGGCCACCTCGGCCACCTGATTATTTGAACCCTGAAGGAATGCCGGACCCGAAGAACCCGAACTGCGAGCAGAACCTGAAGTCCTCGCTGATCGACCCACACCAGCAGTCGCCGAGGAGTCAGCAGCTTGCTCTGAACCGACGGTCACCTCTGCTTCGCTCCCCACAGGCAGAACAGTCGAAGTAGTAGTTGCAGGTGCAACTGTCACCCCAACTGGCAAAGCAGAGTATGAGGGTTGGGATCTGCTTGCTACAAAAAAGGCTCCAAGCACCAGAACAGGGGCAAGCAACAACAACATGCTTTTATCTCGAGGAATCTTGGCAAGGAGAGCTTTCACGTTCCAAACTCCAAATCTGGCTTGGGCCGATTGACCGGTTCGGGGTTTGTAAGCTTGAACAGGCGTAGATGTGTTTTGGGTTCTTCGGCGCTGCCCCATTCACCGACTTGAGTGGCGAACGAACCGCCACCATTGGCATACATTTCCGGATATTGGGCGCTTACTTGATCTGCACCGCCCGACTCAATCAGCAGTAAGTAGCGAATTCCAAATGCCTCAGGGTCAGCTAAGGCTGGGCCAAAGTCTCGATCAGAGGGAACGACATAAACGTTTGACCTTGGGGCAGCCGGCAAGACTAATAATGCAGCTTGGTCCATAAGTACCGTTCCCGCCTCAACACCGGAAAGTGCATCAATGTCTTCGGCAGTAGCAACTCCTGTCAATGAAAGTGAGCGAGGAAGTGCCACTGGCTCACCGCCGAGGCCCGCAGCCAAGGCATCTATGGAGTCAAGCTGATCAAAGGAGGCGTACTGCTGACTGATCGCAACCTGCGTGGTCCAGAAAACCCCCGGAATGAGTAATGCAAGCCCAAGGACCTTCTTCCATCTAGGACTATTGACATCGTTTGATGGTGACGCAATCACCATTGCCAAGGCCGCTGCAAGTATCACACCGATGGTCACGTATCGAAGCCACGGAAACGTTGACCCCTTCATGGCAAACAAAAGTTGCAACACCAGTGGCGACCCCAAAACTGCAAGTGCTGCGACTGCGCGAAGATAACCTTTTCGCAAGCCCCAGAGTGCAATGAGAGCCAGAAGCACTAGGAATGGCGAGGCAACTATAAGTTGACGGATGAAGAACCACCCTCGCCCAGCAGTTGAGGAGTCACCGATAAGGTTCACCGTATCTAACGCAGCGCGTTCCACTAGAGCGCTATTTCCGTAGTCCGAGGTGAACTGCGGAAACGGTTCTCCGGTGACCACCCAGGATGCTCCTGCCCAAGCCAACATGGCAATGACGACAGGGAAAGACAAAATTGAAAGATCCAGAATTGTTTCTCGTCTGCGTTGCAGATTTGTTCGCTGCGTCAGTTCATGGCGAGCCGAGTTCTGCCAAGAGACGTACCCAACCAGAGCGAATACGCCCGCAAATACTGCTGCAGTCTCATACCGGGTCAGATACCCGATGGCTACCACAACTGCAA
>JBBDMQ010000354.1:0-2277 GCA_040878245.1 Microthrixaceae bacterium | reverse complement strand
TGCTAGGTAGCTTTGTTTACGGCCTGCCGGAAATGCATCGAGCGCAATTGAAATCTGCCACCCGAATCGCAACTCCTGGTTGTTATCCAACTGCAGCCTCCTTGCCCCTAGCCCCGCTCGTACAGGCAGGGCTTGTGCACACTGATCGAATCATTGTCGATGCAGCCTCGGGGGTTTCGGGGGCAGGTCGACCTCCAAAGCCCAACACCACATTTTGTGCAGTTGACTCAGACTTCACTGCCTATGGATTGATGAATCACCGTCACACTCCAGAGATGGAGATGAATATCGGGGCCACTGTCTTGTTCACACCGCATCTTGCCCCCATGAGTCGAGGCATATTGGCAACCTGTTACGCCCAAGTAGTCGACCGCTCCCTCACCACTGATTACGTGTTGCAAGTGCTCAGCGATTTTTATGCTGATGAGCCGTTTGTAGTTGTCTCTGAGCGCTTGCCGTCGACCAAGGCAACTCTTGGTTCAAACTCGGCCCATATAACAGCCAGGGTCGATGAAAGGACCTCGACGGTGATTGCTCTATGCGCAATCGACAACCTTGGCAAGGGAGCCTCGGGTGCTGCTGTGCAATGCGCCAATCTGGCACTTGGCCTGCCCGAGACCTCTGGCCTTCAACAAGTTGGGGTCTATCCATGAGTGAACCCATCAGTACCGATCTTTCGAGCAGCGTTGACCCACGCCGAGATCCAGAGATTGCAGTAGATGTTCTCCTTCAGGCATTGCCTTATATAGAGGCTTTTCGCGGAGCTGTAGTTGTGGTCAAGTTCGGTGGCAACGCAATGTCCAGCCCCGAGTTGTTCGCCGACTTTGCCAAAGATGTCGTCATGATGCATCGGGTTGGCATGAAGCCAGTGGTGGTGCACGGTGGTGGGCCCCAGATTGGTGAGTGGCTCAAGCGCATGGGTAAAGAGTCAACGTTTATCGATGGCCGTCGAGTCACGGATGCAGAGACCCTCGAGGTTGTGCAGATGGTGCTGATGGGCAAGGTCAACGCCGACATTGTGACTGCGCTCAACACTTTTGGCCCCGTAGCACTTGGTCTTGCTGGAACCGATGCTCGCCTGCTCACTGCTCAAGCGCATGATCCTGCCCTTGGCTTTGCCGGCGCAGTAACAAAAGTGAACCCAGAACTGATTACACGCACGCTCTCGATGGATCTCATTCCTGTCATCGCAACGGTTGGTGTCGATGAGTCAGGGCAGACCTACAACATCAATGCGGACGACGCTGCAACAGAGATTGCGCAATGTCTACAGGCCGAGAAGCTCATCTTCTTAACCGACGTTCCTGGACTGCTCGAAGATGTCAACAACATTGACTCGCTCATTGCGCAGGTGAACACAGATCAGGTTCGTGAGTTCATCTCCTCTGGGGTGATTTCTGGCGGGATGATCCCAAAGATGGCTGGTTGTATTCGTGCAATAGAAAACGGCGTTGGTTCGGTGCATCTCATAGATGGACGCTTGCCGCATGTGTTGCTTCTTGAACTACTCACTCGTGCAGGCGTTGGCACCATGGTTGTTTCGAGTCAGGTAGAAAACCCGCAGCTTCCAGAATCGACTGAAACATGATGACCCCCGAACTCCACGCACGCGCTATGGGTGCCGATGCCTCCTTAGATCACTGTCCCCTGATGCCAACTTACGGTGCGCCCTCGGTGCAGTTCGTTCGCGGTCAAGGTTCTTGGCTTTGGGACCTAGCTGGATCTAAATATCTTGACCTGCTGTCTGGACTAGCGGTGACTTCTCTGGGTCACAGCCATCCGGCTGTAAGTCAGGCGCTCTGCGAACAGTCTCAACAGCTGTTGCACGTCTCAAACTTGTTTGGCACCGAACACGCTGCATCAGTTGCCCAAACGTTGGATTCGTTACTTGGCGGTGGCGGCCAAGTGTTCTTTGCAAACTCTGGCGCAGAAGCCAATGAGGCTGCAATCAAACTGGCCCGCAGGTTCGGCGGGGCAGGGCGTCATGTTGTGATCAGCGCACTTGGCAGCTTTCATGGCCGCACTTTGGCCACATTGCACGCCACTGGCCAACCTGCCAAGCATCAGGCATTTCAGCCACTCCCAGAGGGTTTTCGGCATGTCGAGTTTTGCAATATTGAAGCCCTCAAGGCATCCGTAGATGACACTGTCGCTGCAGTTTTGTTGGAAACAGTTCAGGGCGAGGGTGGAGTGAACCCCGTCACCCGAGAATACTTTCAAGCAGTTCGCAAGCTCTGCGATGAGCGCGGCATTCTCTTCATGATTGATGAGGTTCAA
>JBBDMQ010000353.1:0-2283 GCA_040878245.1 Microthrixaceae bacterium | reverse complement strand
CAGTTCACTCATTGTTCACTCAGATACTCAGTCAGAGTGACTGCGGTGGAATCGGTAGTTCCTCAAACACAGGCTCACGCTTCTCTCCCTGTGCAGCGAACTCCTCCATCATGTCTGCCGGTTGAAACATTCCGGATTGCCAACCTGCTATGTATTTCAGGCCGTCAGCTACTGAATGGTCCCTTGTATAATTGATCATCTCTTTGGTGCCCCAGATTGCCAGCGGAGATCGAGTCGCAATGCGCCCAGCAATCTCAAGCACGCCCTGAACAAGTGAGTCATGATCCTCAAAGACCTGATTGACCAAACCGCATTCAAGCGCACGCTGAGCAGGCATTCGGTCACCGGTGTAGGCCATCTCACGAGCAATGCCCTCAGGAATGATTTTTGGAAGACGCTGTAAGGTTCCAACATCGGCAGTCATGCCAAGGTTGATCTCCATCACGCAAAAAAACGCATCCGCTGAGCAGTACCGCATATCCGCTGCAGAGACCATGTCTATTGCACCGCCAATACAACCGCCTTGAATTGCACAAAGCACGGGAATCCGAGCCTGCTCCAAGGCAGTAAACGAATCTTGAAGGTGCTGTACCAGCATCCAGAGATGCGCTCGCTTTCGACCCTCTTCGCTGACACCGGGGCCGCCGCTCAGGCTGCTACCTCCGGAAAACACTGACAGGTCCATACCTGCACAAAAATGCTTGCCTGTTGAAGAGATCACAATCGCTCGTGCAGAGGCTGTGGCGTCAATCTCACGAACGATCTGGGGCAATTCCGTCCAGAAACTCGAAATCATCGAGTTAAAGGCCTCGGGCCGCTTGAGTTGAAGGTGAGCCACCTTGTTGGAAATAGTTACATCGAAACATTCGTACACGCTGAAAAGTTACTTGACCTTGCGGCTCTACGCTCTGCATCTGAGTTACTGCTGTTCAATAGGCTGCAAGCGAGCTCAACCGACTAATCACGATCAGGAGTCGAAGTCTGATGAATAGCCCCTATCGCCTTCCCATAACGGTCATTCCTACTCGTTACGACTTAGAGATTTGGCCCGATCTTCAAGGAACCACCTTTGAGGGTTCAGTGCTGATCACTGTGGAAATAGCCGAGCGATGCTCGCAAATTTTGCTCAATGCAGTGGGCCTCAAGGTTCAGAATGTTTGGGCTCTGCCCAAAGGAGGCAACCAGCAAGGTCGCATCCCGGCCTCGGTGTCAGAGGATGAGGAACTTGAGCGAATCACCCTGAACTTCGACCAAGAACTTCAACCGGGGCAGGCACAGATCAATCTTCGATTCACCGGCAACTTCAACGAGCAACTTGTGGGCTTCTATCAGTCGCGATTCACCAGTCGGGAAGATGCTGAACCAGTTGAGCAGGTTCTAGCCGTCACTCAGTTTGAATCCACTCATGCACGAAGGTGCTTTCCTTGTTTTGATGAGCCAGCGTTTAAGGCTGTGTTCTCTGTAACGCTCACCGTTCCAGATGACGTTCTCGCAGTGTCCAATAGCAGCCAGATTGAGCGAGAAGAACTTGACGGTTCTCTAGCGCGAATTACTTTTGCGGACACCATGGTGATGTCTACTTACCTGGTGGCGTTTGTGATTGGCCCGCTTCAAGCAACAGCACCCCGAATGGTTTCGGGAATCAACGGTCCGATTCCCCTCCGAGTCATTTTCCCGCCGGGCTCTCAAGACTTATGCGAATTTGCCCTTGACGTTGCAGAGGCTGGGCTGAAGTTCTTTGAGGACTACTACGGCATTGCCTACCCCGGCGACAAGGTTGACCTAGTTGCGGTTCCCGACTTTGCATTTGGCGCAATGGAAAATCTTGGCTGCATCACCTTTCGCGAGGTGCTGTTGCTAGTCGATCCAACAGAAGCAACACAGCCGGAACTGCAACGCGTTGCCGATGTCATCAACCACGAACTAGCCCACATGTGGTTTGGTGACTTAGTCACCATGAAATGGTGGAATGGCATCTGGCTCAACGAAGCATTTGCAACATTTATGGAGATCACAGCCACCAACTCGTTACGGCCCGACTGGGATGTATGGACCTCGTTCGGGCTGGCAAGAGCCGCCGCCTTTGACACCGACGCTTTGACCTCAACTCGTCCAATTGAATTTGAGGTCATTAGTCCTGCCGAAGCCGAGGCCATGTTTGACATTCTCACCTATGAAAAAGGTGCCTCAGTGGTTCGCATGTTGGAGCAATACCTTGGGGCAGAGATTTTTCGCTCGGGTATCAGACAGTATTTACAGCAACACTCCTATGGGGTCACCGAG
>JBBDMQ010000352.1:0-2283 GCA_040878245.1 Microthrixaceae bacterium | reverse complement strand
GCGTGTCTCTAGATTTGGGCGTGTCTCTAGATTTGGGCGTGTCTCTAGATTTGGGAGAGTCGGCTCTTACGGATTCTTCCCAACTGCTTGCGGGCCTGAGCTGCTGGTAATCTGACTGGGATTTTTTCGGCTGAGTTGAGAGCGGACCGCTGTGAGCAGGTCCCTCGGCCGAAGACACAGAGAGGCGGCCTGTCATGCCTAGGTGAACTATGAGTTCGTGTGGCTCTGCCGACGAGTTGCTGCCAGCAAGATCAATCAGAAGATACTTCCCACGACGCCTGACTCCATTGAGCTGCCAACCGAGCGCCGCATGTGCCTGCGTGAACTTGGGCGAGTCGAAAGCCCAAACCTTCACAATCTTGCAATCGCGAAGAAGCGTATCAAGTTGTCTGCGGATCGTTTCTACTTCGGGAAGTTCAGGCACTGTAATGAGTGTGGCCTAACTCGCATCAAAGCACAGGTGTAATCGCCTCTAAGATGTGAAGCGTCTAGCCGGACACCCGGTCTTGAAATAGGAGGCTTGATGTCTGCGAGCGGTGGCAAAAAAGCGATCCTGGCTGCGCTTTGTGCCAACCTCGGAATTGCAATCATTAAGTTCATCGGGTTTGTGTTGACCGGCGCATCCTCAATGCTGTCTGAGGCGATCCACTCAGTAGCTGACACAGGTAACCAAGCTCTGTTGTTATTGGGTCGGCGTCAGGCAGATAAAGACTCCGATGAATCGCATCAGTTTGGATACGGCAGAGAGCGATTCTTTTGGGCGTTTGTCGTGGCTGTGGTTTTGTTCGCCTTGGGTTCAGTCTTTTCCTTGTACGAAGGAATCCACAAGATTCAGCACCCCGAAGAAGTCTCAAGCCCGCAGATTGCATTTGCCATTCTGATCTTTTCAATGCTGTTAGAGGGTTACTCATTGCGAACAGCGGTGGTTGAATCAAATCATCTTCGAGGAACAAACTCGTGGTGGGGGTTTATCCGGCATTCTCGAGTTCCCGAGTTGCCAGTGGTGCTTCTTGAAGACCTTGGGGCAATGACCGGTCTCGTAGTTGCCTTTTTTGCAGTTGGAATCTCGGTAGTAACCGGCAACGGGGTATATGACGGAATCGGGTCTGTGGCGATTGGACTCATTCTTGGGGTGATAGCAGTAATTCTGAGCATTGAGATGAAGAGTCTGCTCATTGGCGAACCGGCACTTGCCGAAGATCAAGCAAAGCTGCGAGAAGCCATGCTTTCCTCGCCAAACGTGGTCAGGGTGATTCACGATCGCACCGAGTACATCGGTGCTGAACAGGTCCTGCTTGCCGCAAAGGTTGAGTTTGATTCTGCTCTGACGATGGCCGAACTAGCCGATGCTATTAATACTCTTGAGGCGAATGTGAGATCCGCCGTTCCGGTCATATCTCTGGTTTATATAGAGCCCGATATAACTCGTGTCCCCTAATTTGGGATTACTTGAGTAGCTTTATGCCATGAGTATCAGTGCGTTGGTGAACCAAAAGGGTGGTGTCGGAAAGACCACCGTCACCCTCGGACTCGCTGCTGCATATGCGGCGCGTGGCCGCAGTGTCCTTGTGGTTGACCTGGACCCGCAGGCAAATGCAACGACAGGCCTTGGCGTCTATGAGGTGACGCAAGCAATCGATACTGCTTTACTCAGCGATAAGAGCGGCTCAATCGAAGCAGTTATTCAACCTTCTGGCTGGTCCAAAGCCGAGTTTGCAATACCGGTGCACATTGCTCCGAGTTCCCCGCAACTCGCCAAGTGTGAGCCTCAACTAGCAACCGACATGATCGGAGCGCAAGATCGATTGGCCGTAGCGCTTGAAGGCGTCGCTGATCGATATGACGACGTGCTGATTGACTGTGCGCCCTCGCTGGGGTTGCTCACGGTCAACGCGTTGTTCGCAGCGGATCGTGTGTTGATTGTGGCAGAGCCTGCCGCATGGAGTTCCGACGGCGTCGACCAGATACTTCTGAACGTCAAGCGAATCGCAGAACGTCGATCCGGCAGGCCAAAGGTTGCGGGCATCGTCATCAACCGCCTTGGGCGAACTCGTGACGCAACGCACTGGCACGGAGTGCTGATCGAAACACATCCAAGTCTGGTTCTTGATCCGCCAGTGCGACTGCGCGCCGCAGTCACTGAAGCAGCAGCAATGTCTGAGCCCGTTGGGGCATTGAGCCGAGACGGGGCAGCTCAAGCTGCTGCCGAGTTTGCGGCGCTCTCGATTCTTTTAGATCCCGAGCCGGAAGTTGCTCCTGCTGATGTTGCTCCTTCTGATGTTG
>JBBDMQ010000351.1:0-2303 GCA_040878245.1 Microthrixaceae bacterium | reverse complement strand
GCGACAACAGTTGTGCCTAGATCTAGACCCTCAGTCTGAACCTGCTCGGCAAGTTCGAGGGCCCCTTGCACATAGCCCAGCACGCCAGTTGAATCCGACCCGCCGGGAACAATTCCAAAAGGCTTCCCGCCAGAGGCTTGAGCCTGCTCATAGAGACCTGCAAAGGTGACAAACGCCTCGTCCGAATCCTTGACGATATGCAGTTTCGCACCAAGCAAGCGGTCGAGAAGCAAGTTGCCTGACTGCAAGTAAGACTCATCGGAGCGTGGCACGGCACGAGTCAAAATCAGGTCGCAACTGAGTCCTAATTTGGCACAGGCAGCAGCAGTTTGCCTGGCGTGATTCGATTGCAATGCGCCAAAGGTAATGACACCGTCACAGCCCTCGGCTAAGGCTTTCCCTAAGAGATACTCCAGTTTTCGAGTCTTATTGCCACCCGTTGCTAGACCCGTGCAGTCGTCACGCTTGAGCCAAATGAGGGGTCCGCCAATCTGTTCACGAAGACGATTGCAGGGCTGTAAGGGAGTTGGCCAATGGCCGAGTAGCACTCGCGGCTGCTCTGCCAAATACGAGCGCACGCCCTCAGACATCAGCTGTGATCATCGACTAGTCCAAGCACACGATCTGTGTATGGATTGCGGAATCGCCCATCGGGATCCATGCGTCGACGAATCGTTTGGAATTCACTCCACTGCGGATATCTCGGTTCAAGGGTCTCGGCGTTCTGAAAGTGCAATTTTCCCCAGTGCGGACGACCTTGGTAGTCGCTCATAATTTTTTCAACCCCTTGGAAGTACTGATCGTAGGGCTCTCCTCGAAACATATGCGCCGCAATGTAGGCCGAGTCTCGACCGGAAGCATGGCTCAGCGGAATGTCATCACCTGCAGACCAACGGCACTCAATTGGCACCGTTATCGGTGTTCCGAGGCTGTCGATGAGTCTTCCAAGTCGGGTAAATGCCTCGGGGAAGGCCTCTCTCGGGATGGAATATTCCATCTCAATCACACGAACCAGCCGGGGTGTAGCAAACACTCGATCACTTCGATCTATCCAGTCATGAGTGGACTTCTTACTGGCAATGGAAACAATCGATTTGGCAGTCGGCGGAAACCTTCGAGCCAGCTTGCACGCAGCGCCATAGACGTAGTTATCAATCAATACCTGTTCGAACCATTTGGATGCGTTATTGCGAGACCGCACTGGCTCTTGGGTTCGGCGACTGCGTTTGGTCAGAGCAAGTTTTGACCCGGGAAACCAGAAGAATCCGAAGTGGTCGGTGTTATCAATCAACTCGTCTAGCTGGCTCAGAATTTGGTCCATTGGTAATGGAGCTTCGACTGCGTGCAGGTTGAACGCCGGCACTGCTTGAATCGTCACAGTAGACAACATGCCAAGTGCACCAAGGCCAACTCGTGCAGCTGAAAATACTTCGGGATGCTGAGTGGCAGAGCATTCCAAAACGGTTCCATCTCCTGCGATCAGGCGCATGCCTCGAACGCTGCTCGACAAATTAGAGAATCTGATTCCGGGTCCATGTGTGCCAGTTGAAATAGCCCCAGCAATCGACTGGTAGTTGATGTCACCAAGCACCTCAAGGGCTAGGCCATGGGTTGCTAGTTCTTCACTCAGACGCCAGAGCGGTATGCCAGCCTGCACTGTGACTAATCCTGTAGCTCGATCAACATGTAGAACTCGCGAGTAATCCGATAAGTCAAGTATGTGGCCGTCGGTACAAGCAATCGCTGAGTAACTGTGGCCCGATCCAACAGCCTTAACGGTGCGGCCGGTTGCGGCAGCGCGTTGAATAATTGCCACAAGCTCATCCTCTGAGGATGGCCGCTCCCAAACAGCGGGTACACATGACTGGTTTCTTCCAAAGTTCCGCCAGACCTTGCCAGAGCGGAGACTGGTTCCCGGGGTTCGTGCGGAATCAATAGAGCGATCGGGGGAAGAAGCAGCATTCATGAACCCGTTATCGTAGGACAGCACAAGCTTTTGTGGGGGTCGATCAAGGTCTAAGTTGTGGTAGTGCATTGAACATAAGGCATGTCGCCGATGCGCTGCCCCGTACCGCTGCTGAAAGGGTCAACTGTGATTATCGGAACTGTTGAGACATGTCTGCGCTACCCCGTGAAGTCCTTTCAGGGCTTCGAAGTCGACTCGCTGACGCTGCAACTCTCTGGCATACATGGCGACCGTGAGAGAGCCGTCATTGACACAAACTCAGGGCGAGTCCTCTCTGCCAAACGGGCTGCAGCGATTTTGATGGCAACATCAACTGACTCGAGTTTTAGGATTCCTG
>JBBDMQ010000350.1:0-2311 GCA_040878245.1 Microthrixaceae bacterium | reverse complement strand
CCGCACCTCAATCTGGCCCCATGGGGTGTGCAGCTCAAAGCTTGGGCGGAGTTCATCATCAATCTGCACATGAAGGGCCTGCACATCACCACCTACACCGAAGCAAAGCACTCGAGCCTCGCTGCGTTCTGCCATTGCCGCAACTAGTGGAACCTCTGCATTCAGTACAGCAAGTCCGTTTGCTGGCAGGGCCGCAATCAATTCGCCCTTCGCTTGCGCAATCTGCTCGATGTTTCCCATTACCTGCGTGTGCACACGTTCAACCGTGGTGACGATGCCTACGGTGGGCTGAGCCAAATCGCAAAGCAGAGCTATGTGGCCTGAACCACGAGCGCCCATCTCTACCACGGCTGCCTCGGTTGCCTCACCTGCATTGGCAAGCGTCAGCGGCACGCCAAGCTCATTATTAAAAGACTTTTCGGATGCGACGGTGACAAACCTTTGAGCCAGAACTGCAGCCAGCAAATCTTTAGTTGTGGTTTTTCCAACTGAGCCAGTGATTCCAATAACCCGATCAGGTATTCGCCGCCGCGCAATTTTTGCAATTTGCATAAGCGCAGCAGAGACATCTGCCACCAAAATTCCGGGGCCCGCTACCCCAGAGTTACCAGTCAGAGATTCATCTCGCGTCAGGGCTTCGTAGCTCCTCGCATCCTCAATCAGAACCGCAGAGGCCCCTGCTGCAAATGCTGCAGGTAAATAGGCATGGCCATCTCGTTCGGCAGAAATTGCGGCAAATAACTGCTGTGGAATCACGAGCCGAGAATCGATCGCTAGACCGTTTACTTCTAATTCAACGGATTCAACCGCGGGAGTGTTGGCCAATGATTGGTTCTCAGCGCCGCCGATCACTCGACCATCTAACTGGGCTGCAAGCTCTGAAATGAGGAAGCGCATTTCTTCATTCTTTCAGTTGCGTACACTTCTACAGTGCCTTTACCCACTCGAGTTCGCCTGATTGTGCTGTTCGGAGGAAAATCAGCCGAACATGACATCAGTAAAATCTCTGCCAGCCATGTACTTCGAGCGCTTGACCTGGCCCGCTATGAGGTTGTTCCTGTTGGAATCACCAAACAGGGATCCTGGATACTTGCCCAAGAAGCCTCCGATCTCATCCTGCAGGGTCGGGTCTCAGAACTACCCGACTCGCTTCTCATAGACGGCCCAGAAGTGCAGCCATTCGAGGTACTCACCGGCAACTCAGCCAATTCGGGCAATTCGCGCAATTCGGGCAATTCGGGCAGTGAACCTGCGTCAAGTACTGGGCTAGTTGGGTCCGATGAAGACTCGCTAGCTCCTACTGTCGTCCTGCCAATCCTTCATGGACCCAACGGCGAGGACGGCACTGTTCAAGGACTGCTTGAGATGGCACAAGTGCCCTATGTGGGTTCTGGTGTTCTTGGGTCTGCGGTTGCCATGGATAAAGCCATGGCCAAAGCGGTGCTCGACGCAGCAGGGATTGCTCAGCCACGCTGGGCTGCCCTTCGAGTAAGTGACTTTAGGGGCGAGGCTCAGCAGTCCACCGTTAGGTCATTGCTGAAAGAGCTTGGAAATACCGTGTTTGTTAAGCCAGCCAACATGGGTTCTTCTATCGGCATCAGCAAAGCCAGCGGAGACCAGGAAGTGATCCGCGCTTTAGAGCTTGCCTTTGAATATGACCAGATCGCAGTCGTTGAAGAATCAGTGATCGCACGTGAACTCGAAGTTGCTGTGCTGGGCAACAGTTCACCTCGTGCAAGTGTGGTTGGTGAGATTATTCCGGCAGCAGATTTTTACGATTACGAAGACAAGTACGCCGACGGCACTGCCCAAAGCGTGATCCCAGCCGACATTCCGTTGGCTATTTCTACTGAACTTCGAGCACTTGCTGTTCAGACGTTCTTGAGTCTTCGAGCCGAAGGTATGGCCCGAGTTGATGTTTTCTTTGAAGAGGGTACGGCCGATCAACCGGGTAGAGGATTGTTGGTCAACGAGATCAACACTATTCCGGGCTTTACACCGATCTCTATGTATCCAATGCTATGGCAGGCAACTGATCTGCCCTATCCCAACTTGATTGATGAACTCGTGCTCCTAGCAATTGAACGAAACGCCCTGCGGGCACAGAACAAAACCGAGGTTTCTCAACGCGCTACCTCCGAGTCCCCATGATTGTGCAGAACCTCAGCGGACAACGGATCTTTATAACTGGCGCCACTGGATTTGTAGGAACCGCACTTGTCGAGCGTCTCCTGAGATGCGTTCGTGATTGCGAACTCGTGCTTTTGGTTCGAGAAGGCCGGCGAAGTTCGGCAGAACAAAGAGTCCGCAA
>JBBDMQ010000349.1:0-2315 GCA_040878245.1 Microthrixaceae bacterium | reverse complement strand
GTGCTGGTGGCCTTGCCGGCATTTGTTCGGCTTACCCCATCTGGAACGCTCTCAGCTAGACCACGGTTGCCCGCCGCAGTCATCGTCCGTGGTGTGCTCACGTTTAGTTTCTTTTCTGCAGACACTTTTATCTCGCTCTCGTTGACCTCGGTGAGGGGGGAGTCAACGATCTATGCCGGAGTGGTGCTCATCGCCTCAACGGCGACTTGGACTGCAGGTTCTTGGTTGCAAGCGCACTATGGCCGCCGCCTCGGGGCTACCCGCCTAGTTGGACTTGGAGGGCTAGCACTAGCAATCGGGGCACTGGTTTTGGCCGTTGCTTTGTGGACAGCTGTTCCGGTCTGGTTCTGGATTTTGGGATCCTCCATTATGGGGCTTGGCATGGGAATGGCCTATACGACGCTGTCAGTAGTGACTCTTGATGAAGCCGCCGTGGGGTCTGAAGGGTCGGCTTCATCCTCACTGCAGATGTCTGACATTTTGGGAGTGGCTCTTGGAGCAGGTCTTGCCGGAGTTCTGGTAAGCGTCGGTGATCGCGTGGGTTATCAACCTTGGGTAGCGCTTGCGGGCGTGTTCATACTGTCTGCAACGACGGCCTTTTTGGTTCTTGGGCTATCCGCTCGACTCACTCGGCCGGTGATTGACTCGGTCGGTGATTCAGTCGGTCGGTGATTCAGATACGAGAATCAGGTTTTGGTAGAGCGCATCAAAAATGCCGAGCAGATCCTTAGCCCGATATCCCAAGTCGTGAACTGGTTTGCGAGCACCAACTGCCTCGTTGAGTACGGTGCGCTGCGGAACGAAGGGGTGCCAAACCGACTGCTTTCCCATCAGACGATTCAGCGATTCTTCTTGGCGGCTGGCTTCGATTGATGCAGAGGGCGACCTGTTCACAATCACTCCGCCAATATCTAGTGTCGGATTGAGTTCGCTCCAGACCTCATCCACTACCTCAAGCACGGCCTCAGCCCCCCGAATAGACAATGCCGAGAGTTCGACCACCAGAAACACTAGGTCCGCAGCGGCAAGGCCCGACTGAGTGATCGGCCCAAGCGATGGTGCACAGTCGATCAGGACAAAGCGGTAATGAGTCGCGAGTTCGCTAATTGCATGTCGAAGTCGTAGCGCCGAACCTGAGTCAATTGCATCGCCTTCACGCTTGATCAGGTTTCGACTTGAGGGCAGTACGTCAATCCCTGTGCCCCAACCAGAGGTGACCGTGGCAGCCGCCGCAACCTCGGGATCGCCGGTGAGTAGTACGTCGCTCACCGAAAGGTATTCGTCACTTGACTCCACCCCAAGCGCCCAGCCGGCGCTCCCCTGAGGGTCAAGATCAATCACCAAGCACTGATCGCCAGCTCGCTGCGCTGCTGCTGCTAGGCCCAGAGTAATTGTGGTCTTTCCAACCCCACCTTTCTGATTCAAGATGGCAGAGACAGTTCCCACAGCGCATAGCGTGCCACGAGTAGGCCCACTACCAAAATGTTGATGGCTAACGACATGTGCCGGGCTGACATTTTTGCTCAGTGCTGCAATCCTGTTTGCATGAGTCTTTCTGACAATGTCAACGAGTACGAAGCCGCTGATAATTCGCCAAGGCTAGGACCTGTGGCCGGATCACGAGCAGGCGATGCGTATCTTGTGCAGCCAGACAGCGGCCCGAGCCATGGTGTGTTGCTGCTGCATTCTTGGTGGGGACTCACCCGAAGTGTCAAAGACGTGGTCGAAAGCCTTGCCGACAACGGCCATACGGTGTTGGCACCAGATCTTTTAGGCGGCGTGGTCCCAGATGATGCGGAAGAGGCGCAGCAGCTCTTGGCTGAGTCGGACCCAAATGCAACGGCCGCACTCATCATGTCAAGCCTGGTTGCACTGCGGGCAAATACGGCAGATCCACAGCGCCCTGTCTCTGTGGTGGGCTTTTCAATGGGTGCCTCCTGGGCATTATGGCTTGCTACAAGATTGCCACTAGATGTTGATGCAGTTGTTGCGTATTACGGGTGTCAGAACATCGAGTTTGATGATCTAGCAGCACCGGTGCTTGGCCATTTTGCCCAATCCGATCCGCTGGTGACAGAAGATGATCTGGTGGAAATGCATTCTCGGTTGTTGCTGTCGGAGAAGTCATTTGAACTTCATCGTTACGAGGGAACAAGTCACTGGTTTGCCGAGAGTGGGGTTGAGGGCCACTTCAATGCCTCTGCGGCCGAACTTGCGTGGCAGCGCACGATGGAGTTTTTGGCCAAGCGGGGCAACAACTAGCCGCCCCCATCACTGTTTTGTCTTGCGACAGACCCCCTATCGGGGGTCTGTCG
>JBBDMQ010000348.1:0-2317 GCA_040878245.1 Microthrixaceae bacterium | reverse complement strand
GAAGCGTGCTGAAAGAAGTAGGGATTCGGGTACGCCGTCAGTTACCGCCAGGGGCCTTTATTGAGTTGCACGTCACTGTTGACAAGGACTGGCAATCCAAAGCACAGTCACTTGAGCGACTGGGCTACTAGATCAACCCGCTCAACAGACCCTCTCAAGAAGGGTCGCCTGTTGGCCGATTTTGCGGCCTCTCACTGAATTACCTTCGACCTCTTCGTGCTCCTATCAGTCACCTTATGCGGCCGCTGTCTCGGTGAACGGCCGCTTGTCGGGTACCTTTCCGTAGTGGACTTATCGAGCCTCGATCATCAACTCATCCCAGTGCACGTCGCAGTAGTCATGGATGGCAACGGTAGGTGGGCGCAACGAAGAGGCCTGCCAAGGACCGATGGCCATGCCGCAGGCGAGGAAGCCTTGATGGATACCATCTGGGGCGCACTCGATGCTGGCGTGAGATGGTTGACGGTCTACGCATTTTCTACAGAAAATTGGAAGCGGCCAGTAGACGAAGTTCGCTTTCTGATGAACTTTAATGAGCGGCTTCTGCTGACTCGGCGAGATGAGTTGAATGAGCGCAACGTGAAGTTGCAGTTCATTGGGCGGCGTGATTGGCGAGTTCCAAAGAGGATTCTGCGACGCATTGATGAAACTCTTGAGCTCACTGGAGATAACACTGCAATGACGGTGAGTATGGCCTTTAATTATGGCGGTCGAGCAGAGCTCGTTGATGCTGTGCGTGCAATTGCAGCATCTGGGATCAAGCCCGAGAAGATTGACGAAAAAACGATCCGGCAGCATCTCTACGATCCGACAATGCCAGACCCTGAACTCATGGTGCGTACTTCGGGCGAGTACCGCATGTCGAACTTCTTGATGTGGGAAATGGCCTATTCCGAACTTGTTTTTACAGACGTACTTTGGCCTGATTTCCGTAGGGAAAACCTCTACGACGCTATAGATGAGTATCAACGTCGCGACCGACGCTTTGGTGGTTTGTCAGATACTGATGGTCTGAGCTGATTCAGACCGGCTCTGGATGAGAGACTGACGCAGTGAGCTTGTACCGTGATTACGCAATTGTGCTGCGAACGTACAAGCTCGGTGAGGCCGATCGCATTGTGGTGTTCATGACGCGTGGACATGGCAAAGTGCGCGGCGTGGGCAAAGGTGTCCGAAAGACGGGGTCAAAGTTTGGGTCGCGATTAGAGCCCGGTTCGTATATCCAGGTGCAACTCCACGAGGGTCGTTCTGGCCTAGACATCGTGACTCAAACAGAAACTGTGGAGCCGTTCCGGCAAAGCCGAGAAGACTTGTCCCGGATATCAAGGACGTCCTCGTTACTCGAGGCAGTTGACCAGCTTGCGCAAGAGCGTGAGCCCAATCAGAGACTGTTCGACATGTTGCTCGGCGGTCTTCGAACGGTTGAGCAGACCAACCCCCCAATGATTTCGGCCGCTTTTTACCTCAAGCTGCTATCGGTAGAGGGCGTTGCTCCCGAGCTAGATGCTTGTGTGGATTGTGCAGAGCAGGGTGGCCCATTCTCGTTAGCTCTCGATGCGGGTGGTGTTCGATGTGCAAGTTGCGGCGGCGGTCCTCAAGTCTCGGCCGAGGCGCTGACTGTGTGTCGGGCTGTGTTAAGCGGCGGGCTTAACGCCGTGCTCTCACTACCCGATAGCCCCGTTACCTATGAGGTTGAAGCTATTGCAACCACTGCACTTGAGGCACATATAGAGCGAAGGCTCCGCTCTCTCAGACTTTTTCACGAGACGTAATGCTGCTGGATTTCTCATGAACTAGAACCAAGTCTTGCGAGCAGCTTCATAGGTCCAATAAAACTCCGGGTCACTCTTGGTGAGATAAATGATGCCCTCAATGAGACCGATGAGTGGGCTAATTCCGCAGAACAAAAGCAGAATCATGATGATTCCTTCAGTTGTGTACCCAAGGTAGAACTTGTGCACTCCGAGGCCGCCTAGAAGTAATGCCAAGATGCCGGCAGTTACTTTTTTGTTGGAGTCATAGGCTGGCAAAGTGCTGGTGTTTATCGCCTCGCCGTTGGGCCAGACCCAACTACCCCAAGGTGGAGTCGGTGGACCGCTCGAAAACCCCGAATGAGTCGCTTGGTATGGGGACTGCACTGCACTAGGTGGCGTTGGGCTTGTGGGAGCTGCTTGGCCCCAGTGATGGCCATCCCACCAACGAGTCACCCCAGAGCCGTCTGGGTACCAACCTGGGGCTGCAGACTGTGGTGCTGCGGGTACCCCAAATGGGTTCTGTGGGTCATTCTCTGGACCGGTTGTTGTCATTTAAAAACCTT
>JBBDMQ010000347.1:0-2327 GCA_040878245.1 Microthrixaceae bacterium | reverse complement strand
CCGAACTGAAGGCCCGGAACCCCTACTGCCTGAACTGCGCGACCCTGAACTGCGCGACCCAGAACTGCGCGACCCTGAACCCCTTGTGTCAGCAGGGCGAGAGCCAGAGGTGCGAGAACTCATCCGAGGCCACCTGCACGAATAAATTCTCGGTAAAAGAGTCCTAATCCGAGCGCTGTGCATGCTGCTGTGAGCATCCAGAAACGAACGATGACCGTTGTTTCAGGCCAACCGCTCAGCTCAAAGTGATGGTGAATCGGAGCCATCCGAAAGATCCGCTTACCAGTGGTCTTGAAGCTCACCACCTGCAACACCACAGAGACTGTCTCGATCACAAACAACAATCCAAGAATGGGTAATAACAACACTGTCGAAGAACTCAACGCAAGCGCAGCTAGGGCCATGCCGATTGCAAGCGACCCTGTATCTCCCATAAATATTTGAGCTGGTGCGGAATTCCACCATAGAAACCCTGCGCAGGCGCCCATCATCGCAGCAGCAACTACGGCTAGATCAAGGCCCACGTTGATGCCATACAAGCCCGAGTAGCGGAAGATCCAATATCCAATAATGACGTAACCTGCAAACACAATTCCGGCACTGCCTGCCGCCAGACCATCAAGGCCGTCAGTCAGGTTCACTGCGTTGGTTGCCCCATAGATAATCAAGATTGCCCAAATTGCCCAGCCAATCTTGCCAATATTCCAGCCCAAATCATTCCACTGCACGAAGCTAATCGTGGTGTGAACATTGGTCTTTAAAAGCATCGCAACCGAAAATGAGATAGCCACAACAAGCAAACCCAGAGTTTTGGCTCGGCGACTCAGTCCAAGGTTTCGCTCTTGAGAAACCTTGATCCAATCATCTAGAAGTCCAACAAATCCAGCTCCGGTAATTGCTGCAATGGTCAGTATCCCAGTCCAAGTGAAAACTCCGTCATAGAGATTAGAGACTAAGTACCCTGCGAGTACTGCTACAACAATGGCAATTCCTCCCATCGTTGGAGTCCCTGCCTTCACAAGATGACCTTCGGGAACATCCTCGTGGATGGGTTGACCTATGTGGCGCCTACTCAACCAGAGAATGAGAAGCTTGGTTCCGAGCCCAGAGATGATGGTCGCAATACCCGCAGCGAGTAACAGTCGAATCACGAACTAACCTCATCCGCAACTACTAAGCGATCATCGAATGGCTCGGTTCGGTCAGCAAAGATTTGCACCGTCTCGTGACCCTTACCTGCAACAAGAACAACATCGCCAGGCTGCGCTGCGTGAAGTGCCGACCGAATGGCATCTCTCCGATCCAGAATGGTTTTCGACTCCGCTGCAGACTGAATCCGGTTTACTCCTTGGAGTACCTCCTGCGCAATCGCTGCTGGGTCTTCGGAGCGAGGGTTATCAGAGGTCAGTACTATTTTGTCTGCCAGACGGGCCGCAACCTCGCCCATGAGCGGACGCTTCTGATTATCCCGATCTCCTCCACAGCCAAACACGACAAATAAGTTTGACCCTGTGTCAACGAGATCTCTTGCAGCCAACAATGCTTGTTCAAGTGCATCTGGAGTGTGGGCATAATCCACGACGGCAATCGCCTCTCTAAGCTCCGGACCAACCTTGAACCGGGTGATCTCAAAGCGCCCGGGGACTCCTCGAAACGCTGACAGCCCATCTGCAATTTGCTGCGTAGAGAGCCCTAAAATAAGGCAGGTTTCGGCGGCGAGCAAAGCGTTGACAACATTGTGACGTCCAGCCAATTGGACATGAACTGCCTTGCCATTCCATATAAATCTCGAACCAGTTGCATCGAAGTGCAGATCGGCAGCCTGTTCAAGCGACACGCCAACGAAGGTTCGACCACTTGATTCATACAACAGCTTTCCGTGCAAATCTCCTAGGTAGACCACTGCATGGCGGCACCTACCGGGTTCGAAGAGTTTTGCCTTCGCAGCAAAGTACTGTTCTGGCGTGGAATGAAAATCCAGATGATCCCTTCCAAGGTTTGTAAATACGCCAACTTCGAAACTGATCTCATCAACTCGATTAAGAACCAGAGCGTGAGAAGACACCTCAATGGCCACGTCAGTCACACCCTGATCCAGCATGTCGGCTAAGAGTCTCTGCAGTTCCGGTGCTTCTGGGGTAGTGCGCTGCGAGGTCAGAGTTCCGATGGAACGAGAGGTCCGGCCAGCCGAATTCAACACTCCTTCAATCATCGACACAACAGTGGTTTTGCCATTGGTTCCCGTTACACCAACAACTGCAAGGTGATCAGAAGGACGACCAGAAACGGCGGCTGCTACAACTGCTAGAGCTGCACGCGAATCAGCC
>JBBDMQ010000346.1:0-2328 GCA_040878245.1 Microthrixaceae bacterium | reverse complement strand
TCACAAAGCCCTTACAGTCGGCTACTCGAAATTCAAACGTGCGCGAGGAACGCGAGCGTGGCAGCTTTTCTCTGACTGGCTTTCTCGCAAGCAGCTCAGCAGGAAGCTCTATTGATAGCTCGGGCTCCTCCTGGTCGGTGGTCTTGCCGGTGCTCAGAGGCTGAGCCACCTTGCAGTTATCGCGGTAGAGCGCAACACATTTGATTCCCATCTTCCAAGCGTCAATCAGCAGCTCTTCTACCTCATCCACAGAGGTCTCTGCCGGCAGATTGACTGTCTTACTCATCGCACCTGAGAAAAACGGTTGCAGTGCAGCCATCATTCTGAGGTGACCGCTATAGGAAATGAAGTTGTCTCCCATTGCACAAGCAAAGACCGCTAGGTGCTCGGGCTGAAGGTGTGGTGCACCAAGCGCAGACTGCTGCTCAGCGATATAGGCAACAATTTCTGCCACCTGATCGGGTAAGTAGCCCAGACTTCTTAGCGCCCTAGGAACCGTCTGATTGACAATCTGTAGGCTGCCTCCGCCAACAAGCTTCTTGAACTTTACTAAGCCAAGGTCTGGCTCAATACCTGTTGTATCGGCGTCCATCATGAAGCTAATTGTTCCTGTTGGTGCAGCGACGCTGAGCTCTGCGTTGCGGCTGCCAACAAGCTGAACCCGCTCTAAAGCCTTGATCCAGACCTTGGTGATTCGATCATTGAGTTCTGGCTGTGACTGAACCGACTCAACCTGCGTTGCGGCCTCTAGATGCATCCGATACACACCAATCCACGCTGCGGCATCGCCAGCAAAGAGTGGTGCGGGGCCAAATAAGTGAGCCAGTTCGGTGGAACGAATGGCAGCAGTCCCAGTCAGCAAGGCTGTAATTGATGCAGCCCAGGCCCTGCCTTGATCGGAATCATAGGGGTAGCCGAGCGCCATGAGGCAAGCCCCGAGATTGGTATAGCCAATGCCGATGTCTCTAGATTGCGCCGTCATTTCTGCGATAGTCGAGGTGGGATAGTCCGAGGCTCCGACAAGAATGTCTTGAGCAGTTACCACGATTCGAACACTTCGCTCGAAGGCGTCGATGTCAAAGATGCCCTCCTCGTTCAAGAAGCGCAATAGGTTGAGCGAGGCGAGGTTACAAGCGCTGTTCGGCAGCCGTAAGTGCTCTGAACATGGGTTACTAGCCACGATCTCGCCCGCATTCGGAGTGGTGTTCCAGCGGTTGATGGTGGTTCCAAATTGCACTCCCGGGTCTGCGCACTCCCAAGAAGCCTGAGCGATGTGCCGCATAAGTTCTTTGGCTGGCACTCGCTCAATTACCTCATGGGTAGAGCGGGCTACTAGGTCAAACTCCTCGTCATCAATGACCGCTTGCATAAACTCATCACTGAGTCGCACAGAGTTATTGGCATTTTGATACTGCAAAGAGATGGAATCTTTTCCATCTAGGTCCATGTCAAAGCCAGCATCTCGGAGCACACGAGCTTTGCGCTCCTCTCTGGCTTTACACCAAATGAACTCCTCAATATCTGGGTGATCAATATCAAGGATGACCATTTTGGCTGCCCGCCTGGTGGTGCCCCCACTCTTAATTGTTCCTGCAGAAGAATCCGCTCCTCGCATGAAGCTGACAGGTCCAGATGCAGTTCCACCGCCGCTGAGATGCTCTTCCTTTGACCGCAGCTTTGACAAGTTGGCCCCTGCGCCCGAGCCACCTTTGAAGATCACCCCTTCTTCGGTGTACCAGTTCAGGATTGAGCGAAGGTTGTCTTCAACATCAAGAATGAAACAAGCCGAGGCTTGTTGAGCTACCCCAGGCACGCCAATGTTGAACCAGACCGGCGAATTGAACGAAAGCATCTGCTGCGCCAGCAAGTAGCGCAACTCCTGAGCAAAGCAGTCTGATTCTTCCTCATCAGCAAAGTAACCATCTCGCATACCCCAAGTAGTAATGGCGCCTACAACGCGATCAATAACTTGCTGTAGAGAGGTCTCACGCTCGGCCGTTCCGAGGATGCCGCGAAAGTATTTCTGACTCACGATATTCGAAGCGGTAGCTGACCATCCCTCGGGGAACTCCACTCCAAGTTGCTCAAAAGCTACTGAGCCATCCCGATAGTCAGTTAATCGAGCATCACGGAGTTCCCAGTTGAGGTCTGCGTATGGCGACCGGCCTGGCACAGTGAAATGGCGCTGCAGTCGCTCGGTTTGACCGCCATGAGATTGGGAAGGACGAGTTGAATCAGAAGCAATAGACACGTGAATCGCCTTTGTAGGTGGAGTGAACAGCGCCAACCAAATGAACTGACCTGTTGGGCAGGGACCTAACTTTGAGT
>JBBDMQ010000345.1:0-2339 GCA_040878245.1 Microthrixaceae bacterium | reverse complement strand
TTGCACCGGTACCAATGATGCCAACCCTCTTATCTTTGAGCTTGTCCATCGCCTCGGTGGGACTACCGCCAGTGAAGTCATAGTTCCACCTACTCGTATGAAAGGCGCGGCCAGCAAAGGTTTCAATACCTTTAATCCCTGGGAGTTTTGCCTTACTCAGGATGCCACCTGCGGTCACTAAGAACCGCGAGGTGATGTGATCACCTCGAGAGGTCACTACTTGCCACCTAGAGGCGGCCTCGTCCCACTCGGTAGTAGCAACCTCGGTTTGGAACAAGGCACGTGAGTACAAGTCGAACTGCTTACCGATTCGCTGACAGTGAGCAAAGATTTCGGGTGCGCCCGCGTATTTCATGGTCGGCATATAGCCAGTTTCTTCGAGCAGCGGAAGGTAGGTATAGGACTCCACATCGCACATGCAGCCTGGGTAGCGATTCCAATACCATGTGCCGCCAAAGTCACCGGCTTTATCAATAATTCGAAACTCTGTGATTCCACGCTTGAGCAGGTTGACCGCAGTCAAGATGCCAGCGAACCCTGCGCCGACAATCACCACCTCGGTCTGTTCGGTTTTTGGCTCCCGAGAGAACTCCGAGTCTGCATAAGGGTCACGGTCGTATTCGGAGTAATCACCTGTGAGTTCCACGAACTGATCCATACCATCGGATCGAAGCCGCTTCTCTCGCTCTTGTTGATAGCGATCTCTGGCTTCGACCATGGGGAGTGACGTGCCGGAATCTTGCTGAGTCATCGTTGAGCTTTCTCAAGTCGAAGGAATTCACTACTGAGCTCCCTAAGATACGACCTCTGAAGAGTCGAACCACAAAGCAAAGTCGATGGCAAAGTTAATTCGCCGGTTCAGGACAAGACCTTTTCACTCCAATGACAGGGCGCTGCAGCTGCTCTGGCAAACTGCACACATGAACGTACAACTGCGCAAAATCGGTCCTGTAATATTCGTGTTGCTAAATATCTCACTACTTGCTGCTTCTTGCAGTTCAGAAGAAACCTCTTCTGCTGCACTTGATTCAAGTACCACTACCGAAGCGACGGGCGCTTCCTCTACAAGCGCTGTCATATTTGGCCCTTCGGCTCAAACGGTAAGTCTCGAAATGCCTTCAGTTGCGAAGACCCTCTACAAAATCGGCGAAGATGACTCTAGGACCTACGGGGCTAATCAGCTCGTAGGCTCTGCAACCGTTCTTGGGCAACCTGCGACTGTCGAAATTTTGGGAAGCATTGATTACACCAACGGCTCTGGACCTTTCACTGGATTTCTGACCGTCACTTGGGCAGATGCCTCCTCGATCGCTTTCAGCATTTTGGGAACCGCGACTCAGCTAGCTGATGGCAGCAGCACAATCTCTTCTGCAATGGATTACCTCGGAGGTTCAGGCACCTATGTAAGTAGCTTGGTGCAGGGCAAATTCACCGCTAGCCGTGAAGCGCAGGTGGGTGCAACAATCATCACTGAGCTCACTCTCGAAGTACTCAGTTAGGCGCTCTAAACCTGACGGCGCTCTCAACCAGACGGCGCCCTAAAACGGCAGATGAGCAGCCTGCAGGCCCATGAGTTCATCAAATATTTTCCGGCAGGTGGCCTCATCACTCGGCGAATTAGGGTCTTCCCGCAGTGCTTGAAACGCCAAAGCGGGATCCTTGGTCAGCGCAGCATCCACGATCAGGTTCTGAAGTTCTACTTGGGTCGCAATCCACCCAGCTAGGGGTTCACCGAGGGGTTGCATGTGGTCGGGGTGAATTCCGTTGCCGTCTACTAAAGCTCCAACCTCGACAATTGCACCCTCCTGCACGTCGGAAAGGTAGCCCTTGTTTGGAACGTTCACAGCCAAAATCCGTGTGGGCTCATTGCACCACATGGCCTTCAGAATGGGAACGACTTCCTCGTGAGAATGCCCCATTGCTTGCAGGGGCAACGGCAGACGAGTATTCGCTACCCACGCAGCTGCCTTTTCGGCTCGCTGGATGAGTGGCTCATGAAAGTCCAAAGGGGTTGGCATCCACTCGGCTGCGTCCACCGCAAACGGAAGGTACTCACCAATATGGCTATCTACCGAGCAAGCCACCAATCCGTGCTCGCGAACAAGCTGCACTACGAGCGGTATGTAATTGAACTCAACAAGTAATGCGCCGGGTAGGACGCGATCGAGTTGCCGAGCAACTCGTTGAGTGCGCGGAGAAAAGTCAAAAAGTTTGCGAGAGTAGAACTCTCTGAGAACGCCCATTAGATCCTCACCTGTTCGCTTGTTTCGGAACTCAGTAAAGAAAGTGAAGTGATTGATACCAGATGCTTTGGCATCAATATCTGAGCGTTTGATTCG
>JBBDMQ010000344.1:0-12970 GCA_040878245.1 Microthrixaceae bacterium | reverse complement strand
CGATGGCCGCTGCATCACGAGTTTGCGGCGAAGGCCGACACTGTCACCGGCGGCGACAAGCTCAAGTGGGCCGTTAGTCTGCTCTGGTGGCAACTCTGTCTGGCTCAAAGATCACGCATGTTTTGGCGCGATACCGCTGGCTAGTTATTGGGGTCCTTACAGTCCTCACCTTGTCGATTGTTGCATCGCAAGTCTTCGGCCAACATAGAAACCACAAGGTGCAGGTATCGGCGCTCTGGTTTGGCACGGCGGGCGATGGCAGTCCACAACGAGGTGTCACAAAAGTTGATATCGCCGCAGTGAACGACGATCCGACCTCACCGCTTTCGGTCGACTTACGGGGCATCACTTCTGCAGGTGCGGGACCGATGTGGACTGCCGCCACAGCCTCGGCCGGCGTGCAAGCAGTGCTGGATTCGGGGGTTGACCCTCGCGTGGTTCAGTTGACCTACTCGCTACAAGAAGCAATCGACGGCCCTTCGGCTGGTGCGCTGATGGCCGTCGGCTCACTTGCGGCACTTGCAGGCACCAAGCTCAACCCAGAGATCACCATGACTGGTACTGCATTGCCGGACGGATCAGTGGGCCCCGTGTCGGGTATCGACGAGAAGATCCGTGCCGCTGCAGCCGCTGGCTTTAATCAAGTTTTGGTACCCGAGGACGGAGGAGATGCACAAACTCCCAACTCTGAGTACCTAGCCAAACTCGCAGAAACTGGTCGATCAGTTCGAGTGAAGGTTCAAGGAGTGCGAAGCATCGCCCAAGCCTTTTCGATAATGACCGATTCCAAAGTTTCCGTGGAACTGGCCAAGCCTCCGCCGATCGACGGCAAGATCATGGCACTACTCAACTTGCGTTCTCGGCAACTTATTGAAACAACGAATAGCTCCCTGACCCAGGATCAGCCCGTTCAAACGGGGATCCGTTCTGGGCAACAGAGCGCTCGGATAACTGAGTTGCTAGGCATTGCAACAACAGCCCTACAACAAGGTGATGCAGTTCTCGCCTTTTCAGCTGCAGCCGAAGCAGCACAAGCCACCCGGGTGCAGGGCAGTTCAGAGCGATTAGCAAAACTGTTGGCGCAGGCACCCCTTGCAGTTGCTGTTGAGCAGGTCCGAAGCGAATCTGAACAAGTCAAAGTCGCGCTCACGCTGGCTGTTGGCAAGGCCGCTCAGACACAGATTAAAACTGCGGCGCAGTTGCCCGCTCTCGCAGACGCTCTTGCGTGGGGGGTCTTTGCACTGAACTCAATCAGCGTTGCGCAAGAGCGGCTTAACACGGTGACGAGCGGTACCGAACTTGAAGAGATCGCAGGTTTTTTAGAGGTGGCCGGATTTGAGGGTGACACGTATATGCCGGTTTGCGCTGAAGCTGTGGCCTATTTGAGCGGACCACCATTAGCCGATCTTGACGCCACCGTGGGCTTGCTCAATGCCTATGTAGACCTACTCGACTATGCAGCTGATTCAAACCGCGTCTATGCCATTGCGGTTGGGCAGGTCACTACTGGATCCGAGTACCTGAGCCAACTGATGGCCGAATCAGATGCGCTCACCGACTCTGCAGGAGAAAAATTTCCCGGTTTAAGAGGTCCAACAGCCGAGGTGTCATTGCGCCTAGCAGCAGCGCTTCTGGATTTTGTAGAAACAACCCAACTAGTCAATAACTTGACGGTTCGCTCAAACTCATCCAAGCCTCAGCCCCCAAATTTGCAGCCAATTTCTAACCCGCAAACGGTTCGCAATCAGGCGGTGACCGCAGATGAAATCGCCTTATCTCAAACTCGAGTCATTGCGGCCGAGGGGTTGGACCCTTCGTACGTTCGCTGGAACAAAGAATGGGGCGCAAACCTAGCCTTCGGCCGACTTCCAAACTCAACCTCAGAGCAGTTATTGCATGGGTTAGACCTGCAGTGGTTTGCAGTATTGCAGAGCAGGCTGTTGATAGCGCTAGCGGGCGAAACACCCAACTCCTAGTGGAGCGTCAAGCCCAAGACTTCTGAACTCTCAAATGTTGACCGGGCTAAATGTTGACCGGGCTAAATGTTGACCGGGCAGCCAATCACACCGGGTAGCACGAGTGCCAAGATCGGCCTCGCTAGGAAGCTGCCACCAGTGAGGTTGACCTTTGAACAGCCACCTCCTGGGTTCATGTAGAAGTCGGCCTCGAAGTAAACCGGTATTCCAATGATGGAGAAGTAGAAGCCTGCACGAGTTGCCTTCATGCCAACTGCTTGTGACAGGTTGAGTCGAGCGGAAGCAATCTGAATAGATGCAATGCGCAACTTGCCCGAGCCGTTGAGTGACCAGCTTGGGTTAGTAAGCGATGAGGTGAACGATCCATTGAAGGTGATGCCTAGAGGAAAGTTGATGAGCGAAACTGCACCGGAACCAGACAGCGTGACCTGTTCTGGGCTGACAAGGATGGAGCCGTTAAAGTTGGCAAGTCCCCAAGAATCAAGCTGTAGAGAACCGCTCAGATCGCCGCTGAGGCTGATCAATGATCCGTTGGGGCCAAAGCTCGCAGCCAGCGAGCCGCTGAGATCGGCACGAGTACCAATCTTGAGCCCACCTGCAAAGGTCAGATCAATTGGGCTTCCGTAGGAGCTACCGATATGAAGATTTGCGCCCGTCAGGGTGACATCGCCAAGGTTGACTGATCCCGTTACCTGAGCATCCAGGCTCACGGTTTCTGCACGACCATCGGTGATGACCACAACACCCTGCAACTGTGCGGCGAAACCTGCGTCAACAAGGCTTGCATCAACATTGAGCGTGGTAGTTGCTCCGTTGGTTTCAACAGTCGCTGTTCCGTTTGCCTTCAGGGTTCCTACCTTGAAGGTTCCGGTGACTACTGCTGAGAGTTGCCCACCAACCACCGTGGTTGAGACCGCACCAGAAACTGATACTTGCTGACCATCCTGCAGGGTTCCAGAGAATTCACCCGCACCTTCAAGCATCAGGAATGGCGTATAGGCGGTGATTCCGTCCCAAACAATTGATCCGTTGAAGCGGACGTAGTTGGCACCGTCTGCTACGTCGATAAGTCCAACGAAGGTTGCTTTGTTGGCTGCCAGTAGGAGCGAACCGTTGGCCTCGTTAATGACAAGATCGCCCAGGACTCCACTACCAGAGAACGAGACTGTGGTTTCGGACTTATTGCCGTCGAGTTTGACCGTTCCCTGTAGGTCGATCTTCTTGCCGCCGGCTTGGGTTCCTACCAAGTGAGCCGCAATGTCTGCATGAGCAGAAACCAAAGCTCCGGCCTTATCGAATTCAACATCCACGATGCCGCTGCCGGTACTTGGCCCAATCTTGACGCTTCCCTGAACGGTTGCAGAAACTCCCGTTGCTGGGGACGCATTGAGGTTCAGGCTGGCTCCAGTTACAGCGATGTCACCGATCTTGACTGAGCTAGCAAGTGCGGTCAGTGAGAGCGAGGGCACTCCGTTGATGGAGCGCAACGTTCCGTTAAATACGACTGGCGAGGTGCTGATGCCGGGAATGGTCAGGCCGGTTGAGGAGAGATTGACCGACCAGTTTTCAAGGTTGGCGAGGGTGCCAGTAAAGCCAATTGTTGAGGTGACCCCAGACAATCGAACGGCCACGTTTCCTCGAACCGTAATTCCGTTTGCGCCAATCTCGGCAGAGAGGGCTTTGACTTCCAAGTTGTCTAGAACTGGTTGACCGGCTGAGATCTCTTCACCAGTAACTGCTGCTATTGGTTCAGAGGCTGTATTCCCCTCCTCAGAGGGAATCTCTTGACCTTCGGCGAGAACCGCGCCGTCAACTTCAACCCGGGCTGACGGGCTGTTGCAATCGGTTCCGGTGACAGTTGTGTCTTCGGCAAGAACCACAACCTCGTCTTTAACGAGTACTGCGGTATCAGCTGTTGGCGGTTCTTCGGCAACCTTGTCCCAGAAGGTGCAGAACTTCTGCTGCGCAGAGGGGCCACTCGGTGCGGCAGGAGAACATGAGGCAGCAACGCCACCGATGAGTGCAAAGCTCAGCAGCAAAGCTGAGCACCTTGTTGCAACTACGCGCCGTCCAGAACGAGCATTCATATTTTTTCCACTCATGGGTTCTCCCTAAAACAACTTCACTGCCATCAGCCACAGCAGTGTGACGACAGTAACACGACTCCCTGAGAATGTCATTACTGAAACTGATTCATTTTCTTGAAATTCACTTTGTCGACCGGAACGGCATCCGCAGTTCTGAAGAACAGTTACTGAAGATGGTTCATCATTGACTTGTGCCTACTATGTCTGTATACATATAAGACCGCTTGCAATGGCGAAAGCGGTCCTAGAGGGGGATCTTCATGTCAGTTCGTAAAGTGCTTATTCCTGTGTTCGGAGCACTCATTCTCCTAGCAGTCGCATGCGTGCCAATGGCACCCCCAGGACCCACCACAACAACCACCACCATTCCAGTGGGCCGACCCACAGCCATAGCAAGCGCCACACCAACCATCGGTGACGCCCCACTCGTCGTCAACTTCGACTCCTCAGGCTCCCTACCAGGAACCGGAACCGGACTGACCTACTCCTGGAACTTCGGCGACAGCAGCCCCCTAGAAACAGGCTCCACCGCAACACACACCTACACAACCGTCGGAACCTTCACCGCCCGACTCACCCTCACCAACTCACTCGGAACCTCAACCTCTTCCCCCATCACAATCACAGCAAACCTAGACCCCAACCCCAAATACTACGTCCGAACCACCGGCACTACCGGTTCGGCCTGCGGTCCCCTTGCTAACCCTTGCTCGACCATTACAGAGGCGCAAGCAAACGCCGTAACCAACGGGATTCGCTTTATCCGGGTTGCAGGCGGTAACTACTCAAATCCAATTGACTTGGTGTCAGACATGAGCATCAGCGGTGGCTATAAGCAAGACTTCAGTGCCACCGATGCAGCAGAAATCACCACGTCATTCGGAACAGGCACCGCAAATCCAGCAACCATTAATGCTGTGAGCAACTCAAGTCTTATTGGAATCAGCTTTCAAGGCGTCACTCGTTCAAGCGGCAGTGCTACTGGTGTACTCGTGACAGGCGGATCAACCGGAGTAGTCATTGGCAACAACGACAGCCCCCGCACAGTGGTTGGTGGTGGCGTTGGCCCCAACGCAACCGGAATCCTCATCACAGGCGGTTCTTCAGTCACCGTGGTGAACACCACGGTAAACAGTGGCACCCCGACAGGTGCTGGAAGCAGTGCCTACGGAGTCCGTGCGCTTGGCCTTTCGGTTGTGAACGTGACGCTTTCTGAAGTCACTGCTCAGCCCGGCGTTGCCGGAGTGAGCGCCCCTGGTGGAGCACCCGGCCAAGCGGCATCTGGCTGTGGCGGCGGCGGCGGCGGAAACGCCAGCGGACCGAGCAGCCCAGGTGGCGGCGGTGGCGGCGGCGGTTGCGCAAGCTATGGCGGCGGTAACGGCGGTCGTGGCGGGGATTACAGCGGCAGCGGAGATAGCGGAAATGGTGGCGCAGGCCCATCAGCCGGCGGCGGCGGCGGCGGCGGTTGCGGGTCCCTCTTCGGTTGTGGAAGCGGTGCCGGTGGAGGCGGTGCTGGCGGCGCTGGCTCAGCAGGTTCAGCGGGCGCAGCAGGCTCCAACACTCCAAATGCAACAGATACATGGTCTCCCTCTAACGGTTCAGCTGGTTCTGCAGGCCAAGCAGGCTCTGGCGGCGGCGGCGGCGGCGGCGGCAAGTCCGCTAGCGCCTCTGGCGGCGGCGGCGGCGGCGGCGCAGCAGGTGGTAACGGCGGATCGCCCGGTGCTACCGGTGGAACCTCTGGCGGCGGATCCTTTGGCATCTATGCCAACTCGGCCACAGTCAACGTGTCCTCCTCGATTGTTACCTCATCTGCTGGCGGTGCTGGCGGTGCTGGCTCAGCCGGCGGACGTGGCGGTAACGGAGCTAACGGTGGCAATGGCGGCGGCGACTCCTGCTGTTCGGCAGGTGGCGGCGGCGGCGGCGGCGGCGGCGGCGCAGGTGGCGGCGGTGGCGGCGCAGGTGGCGGCGCAGGTGGAGCCTCAATCGCCATGTTCCACAACGGCGTCGGTTCACTTACTGTGACAGGAAGCAATTCGTTCCGCCCAGCACTTCCAGCAGCTGGTGGCGCTGGCGGTGCCTTTGCAAGTGCAGCAACTGCTGGCCTTGGCGGGTTTGGAAACGACTCCGGCGGCGACGGACAAAGCTCGGGTGGTGGCCAGAACGGCCCCGCAGGAGCAAATGGTCCTTCCGGGCAGCTCTACCGGATCTGGAACAACGGAACGATTACGAACTAACACATCCCACAGAACACGCAATAAAACTGAAGGGTAGACCTGCCAAGTAGGCGGGTCTACCCTTCGGTCGTTGTGCACCTATTTGTGGTGTAATTGCCGCTCACGCACCTACCTCAAGCGGCACCTATCTGTGATCTGAGATCTGTGACCCACAATGTTTCTGTGGCTACCCGCTGTCATCTGAGCCCGGAATGTGGTCACATAGGGAAATGCAGGGACTCTTGATATTTGCCGTATTTGCTGTGGTTCTCGTGGGAGCATTTTTCGTGTTGCTTCAAAAGCGCCGTGACTACGACGCAAACGAGACCGAAGCAGACAAACTGAGCGATGCAGACTTTCGCCGCATTGAGTTTGGTGATGAAGATATCTAGCGCTTGCTAGTTCTTTACCTGAAGCTTGGTTCCCTGTGGCGCATTCTTGGGAGCAAGAAAACTCTCATAACCGGCCTCGCCTGCAACATATGTTTGCAGGAAGGCAATAGTGACACCGTTTGTAATCTTATGAGCCTCTTCAATTGGGATGAGTTCCTTGGTGCAACCCTCAAGGGCCATCTCATTGACCACATCAATAAATACTTGAGGTAAATTCGGAAGTGTCGACAGCGAATCTTGGTATCGACACACATCGGTGAATGACTGGTGACCGGCCTTGTTGATGTCCATACGCAGCAACGGCCGCCCCGAGATAAGTTCCCATGGCCGCGTAGTGTCATTCTTAATAGGAGTCGTTGTATCTAGAGCACCTGCAACTAACAGGCTCGGAATTTTTATAGCTTCGAGGGCCTCATTTGAATTCAATTCCGAGTAAGGCGCCATGACAGCAATCGCTTTGACTCGGCTATCCGCAGGAACGGCGCCTAGTTCGTTGCTATAGCCACCGGCAGTACCGAGAGTGGTGAAACCACCAAATGAATGCCCTGTGACCCCAATTCGGTCGGGGTCAATGGTGTTCGACAGCGAGTCACCGGGAGTAGCCGAAATATCTAACATGGCAGTAATCAGAAACTGCACGTCTTGCACCCGATTCAGTGCATTCACCGGTCGAGGGGTATCCGCTCCAGTTACTGCATCAAGAGCAGTATTGCCGGAATGGTCAACTGCTACGACTACAAATCCGTGGCTAGCTAGTGCCTCGGTAAACCAAGAAGCGATGTAACGAAGACCACCGCTTCCGTGCGAATAAACCACCAAAGGAAACGGCCCTGCAGCGCTCACTGGCGCTTCTGACAAGGCTGTCAGAGAGGCTAACTCAATGCCCGGAATGAACTGATAGATAGACTTTTCGGCAGTCACTCCTGGGTCAACGGGATACCAGACATCTGCGGTCAGAGTTCGACCGCGAGACTCATCGTTCAATTCAATAACTTTGCGACCCACTTGATAAGGGCCCGGCTCATCCGGAGCAGATACTGCGTCCTTGTCTGATGTAGTTGTTTCGGTGCCGTCCGTGTTTCCGCTGTTATCGGAGCCACCCTCGCTATCAGAACCACCACTACTCGAATTGCTGCAGCCTGCGAACAATGCGACTGCTAACCCAGCACCCAGAAGAATTTTTCTAGTTCTTGACATATACGGAGACAGTACTCTTGCCTAGCCAAGAAACTGTGCAGCAAGTTCGCCAATCATGATGGCGGTAGCGGCAGGTCCACGAGAAAGCGGTTCGGGCAGGATTGAGTTGTCGACCACACTCAGACCCAAAACGCCGTAGACCTGACAACGAGAATTCACCACGGCATTCGGATTACTGCCCTCGCCCATCGGGCAAGTCCCCGTCAGGTGAAACGCAGTGCCTATTCGGCGTTCAATCCATGCATCAAGTTGTGAGTCAGACCCAAGGGCGGCTGCATCAGGGCGAAACAACTCATCAACTAACGGAGAGAACTCAGGTGATTCCGCAAGTTCAACTGCTAAGCGAACTGCAAGGCGTAACCGCTCACGGTCAGAAGAGTGCTGTAGATAGTGGTAATTCATGACTGGCTGCACCGCAGGATCAGTAGAGAACAACCGAAGAGTTCCTCGGCTTTTAGGGCGTGTCAGAGTGATACGAAAACTCAAAAACTCATCCGAGGGATCCGTCCCTGTGACTTGACCGTAGGGCCGACGAGTTGGCATTAACTCCAAGTCATCCTCCTTGGCTGCACTCTCACTGCTGTAAGCACTCTCATTACTGGAAGCACTCTCATTACTGGAAGCACTCTCATTACTGGAAGCGCTCTCATTACTGGAAACACTCTTACTACCGGAAAAACAGTGCAGCGCCATTTGCATAAAGTTGGCTTCGGGTTGCGCTCGACCTGCTGGCGACTGCAGTTCGGCCACTGGGCGGTACAAGAGATCGATCGTGGGGTGATTTGCTGTTGAGGTTCCAACTCCCGGCAGATCAACTTGCACTGAAATACCCAACTGCTGCAGTTCTGCTTCCGGGCCAATACCTGAGAGCAGCAAAAGTTGCGCTGATGCTTGAGCTCCGGCACTCAGCACCACCTGCTGCGCTCGAATAACTCGACTCTGGCCGCTCTCAATCACCTGGACGCCAACTGCACGGCCTTGTTCAACCACTACACGCAGCACCTGACAATCAGTCAAAATATTGAGGTTGGCGCGGCTCCGATGCGGAAGAAGGTAGGCCGTGGCGGTGCTGACTCTGGCTCCACCAACAATATTGAGCGGCACCGGGCCAACTCCTGCGCTACTCATACTGTTCTTATCAGCTTGGTAGGGGTACCCAAGTCGAAGGCAGGTTTCGGTAAAGGCAGAACTTACTGGATGTAACGGATCAGTATCTCGTCTCACTGAGATTGGACCGCTCCTGCCGTGGCCAATCTCATCTGCAAAATCAAGGTCGTGTTCGGCACGTGCGTAGGCTTGGGTCATCATGTCGGCTGACCACAACCCACCCGAGGCCATTGAGAGGCGCTCCATGTCTTGCGCAGTGGCTCGAATGAAGTAGCACCCGTTGATTGCGCTCGACCCACCGAGCCCCTTACCTGACCACACTGATGCACTGTCGCCGACTGTCAACTGAACTCTGCTCTCACAAGCTAGGTCGGGGTTGACCGAGGCTCGCAGTGAAAACCCGTCAACTAAGTCCTGAGCCTGAGCGGTGGTAGCGACTGATTCGGTGCCAGCTTCGATAAGCAGAACAGTTCGATCACTCTGCTCGGTCAATCGACTCGCAAGCACAGACCCAGCCGAGCCAGCACCAACAATGATGACCTCATACTCCGCAAGTTCACTCACTAGATCTCTTACCAATCCCCTCGCTACAGTCACGAGTCCTCAATACGCGTAAAGAGCCAACGCTTCTGCGCTGGCTCTTTACTTCTCGAGTAATTAAGCACTCACTAGCAGGACTACGCCTCGGTGCCGTGCAAAGCCTCTTGGAGTTCAGCTTCGTCTTCAGCAGACAGCGAAGTTTTAATAACGGTGCCGCCAAATTTTGCCAATCCGGCTGTGGCCTTATCGGTTGTCATCTGCTCGACGATCAAAAACAGTGCCGAGGTGCCGGGGGTAAGCGCATCGTGAATCTGATCCTGGAACCCTTTATCGATAGAAGACTTCGTGATCTTGCCCATAACAGCGCCCAAGCCGGCCCCAAAAGCCATGCCAAAAACGGGGACAAAGAACAGGATGCCAAACAGTAAACCCCAGAACATTCCCCAGGTTGCACCTGCACCAACAACGTGCTGATTGGTGACAGTGCGGTACTTGCCATCCTCTGAGCGGATGATTGCCGCCACAGCATCGGGCTGAATAATGAGATCGGCGGCAAGGTGCTGAACCTCATCCATGGCCGACATGGCGGTAGTGGTGTCTTCATAAGCAATGGCAATGAGGTCTGGCATAGGTCAATTCTCCGAAGCGTCTAGGGGGTTGGGTGAACCAAGAAAATTTGGCTCTCTTTGATACTACCGAGTCATTGAGGCAGTTGGTCTCAGAAAATCTTAACTTTGAGTGAAGTTGCTGACGTAGTCAGATTTCAACCTGCGAGCCAACCTCGACCACTCGATCCGGAGGCAGGCGAAAGAAGCGCGCTGCCCCGGCAGAGGTTCGCATCTGCATTGCGAACAAGCGCTCCCTCCAACTAGCCATTCCTTTAAGTGGGGTAGAGATAACAGTTTCTCGCCCTAGGAAGTAGGTCAGGGAGTTGGCGTCGATTCCAAGTTCCTCGCTAGCAACAGTCAATAAACCTGCGTCTACATCCGGTTCTTCCATGAACCCGTAGTTCAGGGTGACTTGGCACACTCCAGAACCAATTTGCTCAATACTGCCCCGCTGCTCAATCGGCACGTATGGACTGTCAGAAGTCAGAACAGATAACAGAATGACCCGCTCATGGAGCACGTGGTTGTGTCTCACATTGGTAATCAACGCAGGCGGCGCAGCACCTTCACCTCGGAAGAGGAATACAGAGGTTCCAGCCACACGCTTGACCGACGGCTCAAGATCACGCATGAAATCCTCCATCGAGACTTCACCTCGATGGATTCGCTCGGCGAGCAACCGGCGACCGGTGCTCCACGTGGTCATAAAGGTAAGAATGATGGCTCCCACCACGAGTGGGATCCAACCGCCCTCGGGGATTTTTGCCACGTTCGCCAAAAAGAACGACAGGTCGATGGCCAGCAAGGGGAGGGTAACCAAAAGAATCTTAGGCAGCTTCCAGTGCCAGGTTTTTCTTGCAAAGACTGCCATCAATAGCGTTGTCACGCCCATAGTGCCGGTAACTGCGATTCCATACGCTGCCGCTAGTCCACCAGAGGTCTGAAAGCCAAGAACTAACGTGATGCTCCCAATCATCAGTAGCCAGTTCACCAGCGGGACATAAACCTGGCCTTCTGCGTCAGCAGAAGTGTGCGAAACCGACAACCGCGGCAGATACTCCAACTGAACAGCTTGAACGGTCATGGAGAAGGCACCAGAAATAAGCGCCTGCGATGCAATAATCGCAGCGCACGTGGCGAGCCCCACAAGAATTGGCCTGGCCCACTCGGGCCCGAGCAAAAAGAATGGGCTTTCTATCGCCTCCGGATTCTTTATCAGCAAGGCGCTCTGCCCAAAATAGTTGAGCATCAAGCAGGGCATTGCGACAGCGAACCAACCCAAACGAATGGGCCTCTTTCCAAAGTGTCCAAGATCTGCATACAACGCTTCGCCGCCGGTAACTACCAAAAAGATGCTGCCGAGTGAAAGGAACCCAGCTAACCCGTTATTGAGTAGAAATTGCATGCCAAAAACTGGGTTGATCGCCCGGAGCACCTCTGGGGTACCGATTGCCTGAAAGAGGCCGAGGGCTCCAATCACCACAAACCAGATGATCATAATCGGACCAAAGATTCGCCCAACCGAGTGGGTACCTCGCTTCTGTATGGCGAAGAGTCCAACCAGAATCGCTACTGCTATCGGAAGCACATAAGAACTCAGTCCGGGCTGAACTACTTTGAGACCCTCTACCGCACTCAAAACCGAGATAGCAGGGGTAATCACGCCATCCCCGTAGAGCAATGCGGTACCAAAGAGCCCGAGCAGCACAAACCACTTGAGCCGACCCAAAATGACTGTGCCTCGCCGTGGCGAAATCAACGAGGTCAAGGCAAGAATTCCACCTTCACCTTTGTTGTCTGCTCGAAGGACGTAAAGCAAATACTTGATAGATACGATAATCACTAGCGCCCAGAAAACCAGCGAGCAGGCACCAATAACGTTTGATTGAGTGACGTCAAGGTGATGAGCTTCGAAAGTTTCTCTAAAGGCATAGAGCGGACTTGTTCCGATATCTCCGTAAACCACGCCGATAGCTCCAACAGTAAGCAGGCCAAGTGCCCTTGGAGATGATGATTTGGGGGCGCTCATAGAACTCTCTTAGAGAACATCGGGGAGTAGGAGTGGTGGTTCATCTGGGCTCTCGATGGTAAGGCTGCTGAGAATAGTCCCGGATTTATCAGCCAGCATGACTCAGTCAATGCGACTTGTCAGTAGCGTATGCATCTGTGAGAAACCTGCGTAACGCAACTGTAGTGAGGAAACTTGGGGTAACTGCAACTTTGGGCCTAGCACTAGCAGTTACTGCTAGCTCATGCTCCATAGGAAATGCGACCGAACCAACCACAGCAAGTAAGGACTCGGCTCAGCGAACAAACAACTCAACTCCTGAGCAATCCCCCAATGTTGTTACCGGGCAAGAAGCATTGGTGTGGAGTACCTGTTCCGAAGACGTAGCCGCCGCAGCTGGGCTTGAATGCTCGGTGTTGCAGGTTCCCATTGACTCGGCCAAACCCAACGGACCCACAACCGAGCTGGCCCTTATCCGACAAAAATCTACTGGCACAACTCAGCAGCGAATCGGATCATTAGTTATCAACCCCGGCGGCCCAGGTGGCTCTGGTATTGAGTTTCTCACTGCGGCAGCAGGTGCATTTCCTTCAGACCTGACGGACTCATTCGACTTGGTTTCATTTGACCCACGCGGCGTAGCTGCGAGCTCCCCCGTTCGGTGCGAGGAGGATGCGGCTCTCGAGAAACAACTTGTCGGTGACCTCTCCCCTGACACTGCGGAAGAGCTCAACAAAGCTGTTGCAGAGCAAAAGGCTTTCTTAGCGGCTTGCCGAGAAAACTCGACTGAGCTGCTCACTCATATGAGCACTGCTGACGTGGCAGCAGACCTAGATCAGCTG
>JBBDMQ010000343.1:0-2349 GCA_040878245.1 Microthrixaceae bacterium | reverse complement strand
GTCGAGGGAATCCAGCGCCCAATCAAGCAGGGTTCGGTCGCCGACGTAACACAATGGCTTGGGCCGCAGCAGTGTTAAGGGTCGAAGCCTGAGGCCATTACCAGCCGCGAGTGCGAGCCCGACTAGATCTCCTGCCAAACTGTTAGCCATGTCGAAACGCCGTTGGTATAACCCGAATGTTCCCCAGACTCTGGCCATTGCTCAAATGCTTTTGTACTTGGATGCCTTCTGGCTGGTTCTTGCAGTTCTGTTTGGCAGCCAACAGTCGGCTATTGGTTCTGGAGGGCTGATCGGAACTTTGATTGGAGTGGGCGGAATTGCAGCCTATGTATATGGCGCCTCGGGGATTGCGAACGAAGAGAAGCGTGGTTATCAGATTGCAGTATTTGCGGCATTTATTCCGCTGTTGAGACGAATAGTTTTGGTTGTTCTGGCAGGCGCCTCGATCTTTGGAAATCTTGGATTTATCTTCCTCGCAGGCAACGTTTTGAACGTGATGTTCGAATATGCCCTGATTGGTTTGCTGCTGCATCCGATGTCTCGCAATCATGAAAAGGTCTATTTTTCTTGAGCTGTCTCTAGCTATGTTTGAGTGATCAACTTGCTATGAACTGAGTCTGCAGTTGGCCGAGCAGGTCCTTGAGCGGCCATGATTTGGTTATGGCTAAAGAAATTGAAGGAATAGTTGGACTGAAAGACCTCGTCGGCACGCACCTTGGCTACTCCGATTGGCTTGAGATTACTCAGGAACGTGTGAACACGTTTGCGGATGCAACCGGAGATCACCAGTGGATTCATATTGACCCCGAACGTCCAAAGGACGGCCCCTTTGGCGGAACCATCGCTCACGGCTATCTGACGCTCTCACTTGGACCCGTTCTGTTTCCATCGATTGCCACCGTCACAGGAATTAAGATGGGCGTGAACTACGGCGCAGGCAAGGTGCGTTTCTTGTCTCCAGTCAAAGTTGGATCAAACCTACGACTGGGAGCTGAGCTGACAAGTTTGGAAGATCTCCCTAATAACGGAGCTCAGGTGTATATGACATTTACCTTTGAGATTGAAGGCAGCGAAAAGCCTGCCGCCGTTGCAGAGATCATCTTTCGCTACTACGCGTGAGGCACCAAAGGGTTCAACTGAGACCCCTGCTGCTGGTTCTCTGTGCCTCCTCTCTCCTCGTTGGAGCCTGCAGCAGCGCTAGCACCGACACAGCAACAAGCTCACAAGAATCCAATGAACGTTCTGCTGACAGCAATAAGGACACCTCACCTACCTCCACAGACTTAGCAACTCTGCTTGAGTGGTCCGACTGCGATGTTGGTCAAAACACCGAATGCGCAACCTTGGACGTGCCCTTAGATTGGGAAGAGCCCACTGGACCAAAAATTCCGCTCGCACTTGTCAGAGTTCTGGCCACTGGCAATCGCATCGGCAGCCTGATCGGCAACCCTGGCGGCCCGGGCGGATCGGGCCTTGAATTTCTCAGTTCAGAGCCGTTTTCAGAGGAGCTCATGCAGCGCTTTGACACAGTGAGCTGGGACCCACGCGGCGTGGGAGAGTCTGCTCCTGTGAGTTGCACCGACTCGGTACCAGAGTTATTGGGACTCGACCCCGACCCAGACAGTGCTGCGGAACAAAGTGCACTCGACAAAGCAGCTGCCGCAGTCTCGAGCGAATGTGCCGAGGCAGAGTTACAGATGCTTGAACATATGAGCACAGTCGAGGTTGCAAAGGACCTAGAGGCTATTCGCGTTGCGCTTGGCAATGAGCCCCTCAACTTTGTGGGTTTTTCTTATGGCACTCAGATCGGTCAGGCCTATGCAGAGATGTATCCACTCAATATCCGCAGCATGGTGCTTGATGGCGTGGTTGACCCCTCGCTTGGATATACCGAGTTTCTCTTAGGTCAGACTGCAGCTTTTGAGGCTGCATTTAATGAGAACGTCGACCGCTGCGAGCAGGCGGGCCAAGAGGAGTGCGGGGTTCGGGATCTTGCTGATGCCTATGACACGGTGCACTCAATAGTTGAGGAGAAGCCGCTTGGCAGCCAAGGCAGGGAGGTTGGGCCGGGCGAGTTAGCTACTGCTGCGATTATGACTGGGTACTATGAGGATGGCTGGAGAGAACTTGGACCTGCCTTGGCATTAGCCCTCGAAGGGGACGGTTCGGCAGTGCGCGATATCGCCGATGACTACTACGACTTTGCTGCGTTCTCGGCCTATGCAGCAGTGGTCTGTATAGATACTCCTCCCCCAGAGTCACCAGCTGCCTATCAGGAGTTTGCACAAGCTGCTCGAGCGGTATCACCAAGATTCGGTGGCAGTGTTGCAAACGAGCTACTTCCGTGCG
>JBBDMQ010000342.1:0-2360 GCA_040878245.1 Microthrixaceae bacterium | reverse complement strand
CGGCTTTGCTGTACCCGAGGTAGATCCAGATGCAACTGCTGTGATCTTGGTCTCGATGCTGGCCCATGTGGCTGCTCATCAGGGGGGCATTGTTGAATCCGGAGTTGCGATTGAGCCCCTTCGAGATGCCATGGCCCGAGTCATGTACAACAGCCCGCTAGGCAAAACCGATACCTTTGGTACTACAATCTGACGGGTCGTCAGATTCTACGTTCGGAGACAAGACAATGGACTTTGAGTATTCAGAAGATCAGCAAGCATTCAACAAAGAGGTCATTGCATTTTGTGATGAACACGACACCATCGAGATCTTCGATGTGACCCGTGAAAACATGGCTCAGATCGTTGACACACCTGAGCGTCGAGCGTTTATGAAGGAAGTAGGCCATAAGGGATGGCTCGGCATGACGTGGCCAACCGAGTTCGGCGGCCAAGAAGGCGAGGGTGTGTATGAGTACATCCTGAATGAGGAACTCGCCGGGCGTGGTGGTCCACAAATCGGTAAGGGTGTTGGCATCATTGGAAAGACCTTGATTGCCCATGGGTCTGACTTCTTGAAGGACAAGTTCCTTCCGATGATCTTAGAAAACGATGTTGAGTTTGCCGTTGGCTACTCCGAGCCAAATGCTGGTTCCGACGCAGCCTCGATGCGCATGAAGGGCGTCCCGCATACTCATGAAGATGGCCGGACCGGCTGGTTAGTCAATGGTCAAAAGACCTGGACCACCTCGGCACATTTTGCGGAATGGTACTGGTGCGGAGTGCGCACCGACCCGGATAATAAGCACCTTGGTATCTCGCTCATGCTGATTCCCATGGATGATCCTGGGATCACCATCAACGGCATCTGGACCATGGGCGATGAGCGCACCAACGAGGTATGGCTCGATAACGTTTTTGTGCCTGACGAGTATGTGGTGGGCGAAGTCAACTATGGCTTTAAATACATCTCGCAAGCGCTTGATCTTGAGCGTTTCACCATGTTTACCTACTCACCAATCAAACAACGCCTTGACTTGCTGACGGAATATGTTCGAACAACCGTCCGAGATGGCGAACCTTTGAAAGACAACCCAGTAGTGCGGTCTCGTATGGCTGCACTTCATACCGAGGCCGAGGTGGCCCGTGTTATGGGACTCAAGTTTGTTGCCGAAGCAGTCAAGGTAGAGGAACTAGTTCGTGCCGGTAAGGAATATCAGCCGCCAACGGTGATTGCATCTGAGTACAAGTTGTTCGCTACCGAGTTGTCACGTCGTCTCGCTGATGCCTCCATGGATATTGGTGGAGTAGGAACGCAACTTAGAGTGAAGACTGAAGATGCGCCTATGGCCGGAAGGTCTGAGTCCACCTACCGTTACACCGTGATCGACACCATCGGTGGTGGTTCCTCAGAGATCCAGAAGAACATCATCGCTCGCCGCGGTCTTGGCCTGCCCAAAAACTTCTGAAAGTTGTGAGCCAACCAGCGCTGCAGAATATTCGCGTGCTCGATCTTGCTTCGGTGGGACCTAGCGCGCGCGCCTCAAGAACCTTGGCCGATTACGGCGCCGAGGTCATCAAGGTCGGCGCTGTGCCCAAGGCCGGTGCGGTGCAGATTGTTCCGCCCTACTACGCCTATTCGGGTAATCGCAACATGAAGCGCGCAATGTTTGACCTAAAATCTGATGACGGCCGAGATGCCTTTTTGCAACTCTCCGATTCGGCAGATGTCATCATTGAGTCCTTCCGACCGGGAGTAGTTGACCGGCTTGGGATCGGTTACTCGGCAGTGAATGAACGCAATCCAAAAATCGTGTACTGCTCCACGAGTGGATTTGGGCAAACCGGTCCTCGATCTCAGTGGGCTGGCCACGACATCAACTACTTGGCAACTAGCGGGTTTTTGGATTGCAGTGGACGCCAAGCCGACGGCCGACCAGCGCTACCCGGCGCAACCATTGCCGATATTGCTGCTGGCGGTATGCAGGCAAGCATGGCCATTATGGCGGCACTGCTTGGTCGAGCAACTACTGGTTTGGGTAGCTATCTTGATGTCTCGATAGCCGATGGCGCATTTGCTTTGATGTCGTTATACGTCGACGAGTTCCTAGCCACGGGGACCGAACCTGGCCCGGGTCACTACATCCTGACCGGACGCTATGCCTGTTACGACATCTACACCTGTTCTGATGGCAAGCACATCTCTGTCGGCGCCATTGAAGGGCAGTTCTGGAAAAATTTGTGTGAGCTATTAGACCTGAGCCAGTTCGCTGACCTACAGCTCGATGATGACTCGCAGGAAGAAATTTTTGCCGCCCTTTCTCAGCGTTTCGCAACCCGCAGCAGAGATGAATGGGTTGAACTACTCGGCGCAGCCAATA
>JBBDMQ010000341.1:0-2386 GCA_040878245.1 Microthrixaceae bacterium | reverse complement strand
AGCCACAACAACTTCCTCAACACCCAGCCCTAAGGGGCGCTCAGTGAGCAGTGCGACTGCACCGGCATCAACTGCGCTCGCAGCAAACTGATGACCGTCAAGTTCGGCGCCAGTAATGCAACAAAAAAGCGTGTCGCTCTCTATTTGGCGGGAATCTTGGGTCACCTTCTTTATTCTTGCCTGCTGCACAGCAACATCTGCGGACCCTTCAGCACTGACGCCCGTGACTCCCACCCTGAGCAACTTTGCAAGTTCATTGAGAGCAACCCCAGGCTCTCCACTCATGGCTTTTCCGAGTTCTTTGTGCCTGTTGAACGAACAAGTTTGCCGGCCGGTTGAGCCCGAACCCGACCATTCGCATCTTGAATCGTTCCTGCAATAACAGTTGTGCTTGGCGGTGAGGCGGCACTTGAGCTCGGAGTCTCTGATCCCGTTTTTATTTGGTCATCGTTACTCTCTTGACTTGTAGGAGCAATACCAAGTTCCCGAATAGAAAGATGCGCCAGATCGGAGAATACGGGGCCAGCAGCGCTGCTACCCGTGAGACCAGGAGTGATGTCTTCAAGGATCACCGTTATTGAAACCTGCGGACGATCCGCCGGAAGGAACCCCGTAAATGCAGCTAAATAATGGTAGCGACCATCGCTCCAAGCGTACCCGTCCTTCTTGTCGAGTTGGGTCTGAGCCGCCATACGCGAGGTACCGGTTTTGGCTGCAATTGGATAACCCGGGATGCTCCACTGCTTGCCAGTTCCGTCTCTCACTACCTGCTGCAACATCTCGCTGACCTGAGCTGCAGAGGCAGTCGAAATGACCTCTCGAGAGGGCTTTGTAGGCGGTGAGGTTCGGGAGCCGTCCGCGGCAACAACTGAGCCGACAAGTCGCGGGGCCACGTACCTGCCGCCGTTTGCGATGACGTTATATGCCGCCCACACTTGCATCGCTGTCGCAGACTGATGCGTGCCAATCGCTGACGCAGCAAGGTCAGGCGTTGTCCAGTCAGACACACGGGGCACAATTCCGGATGCCTCAGCAGGGTGACCCGAGCCAGTAGATGAGCCAAATCCAAAACCCGTCAGAGCGTCATGTAACGACTGTTTACCGAGACCAAGCGCAACCTTTATGGTTCCCACATTCGAGGATTGGGCAAGGATCTCTTTTACCGTCATCGGTTCAGTTGGGTGAGCCTCATGGTCGCTAAAGACCTTGTCGGCAACTTGAATCCGATACGGAACTTCAAGCACGGTCTCTGGAGTCACTTGACCAGACTCCACAGCTGCAGCAACTGTCACCAGCTTGAACACTGAACCCGCCTGATACGAATTTGAGAAGGCAATCGGCCCGCTTGATAGTTCCATTTTTGAGGTCTTCGAGTCACGCTCAACCGAGGCCACAGCCAGAACCTCGCCGGTACCGGGGCGACCAATGATGGCGATGCCCTTATGAGCACCAGCACTGATTGCACCCTCGGCCAAAAGTCGTTCGGTTTCATGCTGAATTGCCCGGTCGATCGTCAGCTGAATAGAAGAACCCGCAGTTGGCTTTTCAAGCAGGTGCTCACCACCCAATATCGACTGTCCCTCGGAACCAAGTTCAAGGACTTTCTTTCCCGGCTTGCCTTGAAGTTCGGAGTCAAAAGCTCGCTCGATTCCCGCTAGCTTCCCTGGCCCGTCAGGTCCAAGAGTGCCGAGGACTCTGAGCGCAGAATCACCAGCCGGGTGAACACGCTCACTTGAATTTTCAAGCGTGAGAATATTCTCGAATTTATCTTCCTTCAGGAGAGCCACAGCCCGCTCGGCATCCTCAATGCTGACGCGCTCAGCTAGTGGAACCCAAGGGTCAGAAGGTTCAGCCCCCTGCAACGCTTGCAAGAGCTCCGCTTGATCAACCCTGATGACTGGAGCAAGCCGACTAGCGAAGCGCTCAAAGCTACTCAGGTCAGAAATTCCATGGCTCGCCAGTACTTTCATGTTAACGACTACACGATATCGAGGCAGAGAAATCGCCAGCTCGGCACCCGTCCGGTCTAAAATAGACCCACGCTCCGCAGGAAGAACTACCGTTTTCACTCTCTGAGATTCGCCGCGTGCAGCGAGTTCCGCACCACTGCCGAGTTGCACGCTGACGAGCTTGATCAGCGGTAGGAGCGCTAGCACGCAAAACACACCGACCAGCACTTTGACGCGCTGGCGGACTTGTTGAGTCTCTGCAGGTGAATTGCCAGCTGCGATTCTTTGGGTCAGTTGAGCGTTAGGCCTTGTCGACCTGTTCCGGCTCGTTGACCGAGTCGGAGCAGGTTTACGAGCAGCAGGTTTACGAGCAGCGGGTTTACGAGGGGCAGGTTTACGAGCAGCAGGTTTTCGAGCGGCAGGATTACGAGCAGCAG
>JBBDMQ010000340.1:0-13326 GCA_040878245.1 Microthrixaceae bacterium | reverse complement strand
TCTGTTCGCTGTCTTAGCGGCGCTTGCCAAGAAGAGTGGGAATAGTCCGAAGACCAATCACCAAGTCACCCCAGAGTGACCAGTTCTCGATATAGCGATTATCGAGTCGTACTCGGGTCTCAATACTTGTATCCCCCCAGTAGCCATTCACTTGCGCCCAACCAGTGATTCCTACCGGTACACGATGGCGATACTCGTAGCTATCAATCTCGGTGCTGAACTGATCCACAAAGTGCGGGCGTTCGGGCCTCGGACCGACAAGTGACATATCGCCTCTAAGTACGTTCATCAACTGCGGAAGTTCATCAAGGTGGCTTGGTCGCAAGAAGCGTCCCACTTTGGTGACCCGCTCGTCTTCATCAACTGACCACTGAGTAGATGACTCCTCGTTTACCTTCATCGTCCGAAACTTAAGAATCTCGAACGGTCGACCGCCCACTCCTATCCGAACCTGACTGAAGAAGACAGGGCCACGACTGCTGAGCTTGACGCTCATGGCGCAAGCAGCGAGGAGTGGGAGCGTCAACAGAAAAAGAATTGCGGCGGTCACAAGGTCAAAAGCCCGCTTTGCTGGCCACAAATTGCAGGACATCCCAGGCCGATGAACTGGAACAAGCGGCAAACCAGAGACTTCATAACCCATATCTCCAGCCGGTAGGCCAAGCTCAAAGAGTCGGGGCACTGCATAGAATTGCACCATGTGGTCTTGACAGCGGCGGATGATACTCACGAGTTCTTCCTCGCCTGCAGATCCGAAGGCAAGCACAACATGGCGAATTCCTGTGAGTTCAAGAATCTCGGGAAGATTTTCGGGGCGGCCAAGAACAGGAAGTGGAAACTCCTCTTGGAAGCGGTCAACAAACCCACAGGGCACAAGTCCAAACGAGGGGGTTTCGACAAGCGCCTTCGCAATATCAAGTCCGATTGGACCTACTCCAATGATGATCGCATCCTCAAGATCAAACCCCTTTGATCGAGCCGAGGCCACAAGACGAAAGCTCACTAACCGGCCGATTAATAGAAGCGGCACTGTGGCAAGAACAATCTGGGCAATAACAAAAACGTCGATTGATTCACTCGGCATGCCAAATCGGCCCATATTCACGATCGACACGATGATCAGCGTGACTACCGGGGTAAGCCCGAGTCGTGCGACTACCGAGGCCAAGCCTTCGCTTGGAGCTACCGCATGGCGGCCACGGCGAGCAGTTGGCCACAACAGTGCCGTTCCCACCACAGCAAACAACGCCACCACCTTCAGTGAAATCTGGTTATTTAAGAAGACGTATCCGAGCGTGAGCGGAAGTGCCAGTGCAACAAAGTCAAAGGTGTGTCCAACAAGTACCAAGGTTCGTCCGACTGCACGACGTTGACGCAGTGGAAGCGTGGAGGGTGATTCAGGTGTGTTGCTAGCCGCTTGCTCAGAGGACTGAGCGCTCGAACCAACCTGCTCAGAGCTTTCTGCTACTGCGGGTACAGAACTATCTTTCGGCGCCGAACCCTGCAATCGCAGAACTCTTCGCTTCGATGGCACCTCACCTGCTTCTGAGTACCTCAGCATGCTGCCCCCATTGCGTTTCTCACTATTTGCCCGTCCATTAGCGCCCGCTTCGTTCTACTGAAACATTCAGGAAATGTTTCGTACTCCACTAGTAAAGGTGTGACTTGAGTCATCGTCAAGCGGCTTTAAGTAAAATCATTCTAAATAGCTAGGCAATTTCACCCAAAAAGCTTGGATTCGCTGCCTTTTAGTTGAAATCCTTTTCTTTTACGCCATTCCGGTACGAGTTCAGCAGTACTTCTTCAAGAACGGGCGGAGAAATGAACGGCAAGGTTCAGGTGGTATCTCGAGCGCTACTCCGACACACTCATCCTGTGACCTTCTCGCAAGCTCCCACTCACTCACCTCTTCGTATGGAGATTCGCTATCGACTTGACTCGCTCGCTCCCGCCTGGGACGAACTGCTAGAGCAACAAGAGTTCAGCTCGCCTTTTCTGTCGAGCTGCTGGGTAGACCAAGCAGCCGAAGGTACCCCGGCCCTTATGTGCTTCTTTAACGGCTCGGTTCTGGTTGGCGGTGCAGCTTTCCAAGTTGATTCAGTGGGCAAAGGTCCGCTGACCATTCAGCGGGTGCGATGTGTTGGCCAAGGCACGCTTGCACCCGATCATCTTGACCTGATTTCAAAACCCGAGTTCTTGGCAGAGGTGCGCGCCGCCGTCATCGGCTGGTTCAAGCGGCCTGGTTCTCGCGTCATTGACCTTGATGGCCTTGCCGCAACTGGAGCCCTAGCGACAGCGCTACGTTCTCATGAGATCTCTCGGATGACGGCTCCCTACAGCAACCTGCCGGAGGAGGGTTCAGAGTATTTGGCGCAACGACCAGGACAGGTTCGAAGCACTATTGTCCGCACCCGAAAGCGCTTTGCACGTGACGGGGTGGAATTTCGGCAGGTACCGCCGGAAAGTATGCCACTCGCACTCGACCGCCTCGCTGAATTACACGACGGAAGGTGGGCTGAACAATCGGCATTTTTAGAGGGCTGGGATCGCTTTAAGGCCGCAGCACTTGCGGGAGCAGCGTCAGGATCATTCCTCATCCACGAACTCGTGACAGCAGAACAGCAGGTCATCGCAACTGAGCTTGACCTTCGATGTGGAAATCGTTTGTTTTTTTATCAGGCAGGGCGCAAAACCGAACGCGAATGGCGCGGGTGCGGATCAGTACTGCGAGCAGATATTTTGGATTGGGCATGCGCTGAAGGGCTGCAGGAATACGACCTGCTCAGAGGAGACGAGTCATATAAAGCGGACTGGTCCACATCACAGAGAGAATTGGTGCGGTGCCGTTTAGGAATCGGCCCACGCGGAGTTGCGGTGATTCGAGCTGCGCAGGCACAACAACATGTTCTGGCTTGGTCCTCTCGCATCCGGTCAGCGGTATCAGAACGAGGGCAGTCAGCAGTTCAGCCAGATTAATGACTCTCTTGAGTTTCTGATCTAGCCGCGCACCTTCGCAACAACGTCAAGGAACTCGTAGCGAGCAGAGCGACTCAATCCGATTCCAATCAAACCGCCAACCCCACCTGCCAGCAGAATGAGCAGCATCGACCCAAAACCAGCTTGTGTTGCGAGGCGAACTGGAAGTGCACAAGCAAGCACACAAAGCGCCACAATGACGCCCGGAATGAGTGCCTTCAATGCCGTCATTGCGCTCGCTTCAACTATGCGGTTCACCACAAGTTGGCGGATGATTGTAAACACCACAGCAATCACCAAATGCACTGTTGCAACCCAAACAATCCCATAGGGGGCAACAACCCACATGGTACCGAGCATGATTGGCACCATGACGGAGTTGATTCGCACCATCACACCTGGCCGACCGATAGCGAACAGCAAATCTCCTGTTGCGTAGCCGAGACCAACCACACAACCCGTCACCGATAAAATTTGCATGGTCTGAACCGATACCGACGAAGTACTTCCGTACATCAACAAGATGCCATCTCGCGCTACCAAAGCCAGCCCGATACCAACAGGAATCGAGAACAGCGCTACTAGCCGAAGCGCCTTATACAGCGCATCTCGCATCGCAACCTTTCCCTCGGCGCGAATGCGTGCATACATCGGAAACAGCACCGCAGACATTGCGTTGAGTTGCGCTCCAAGAATGAACTCGGGAAGCCTAAAGGCCTGGTAATACATCGGGTACTGATCTGGTCGGCGGTTACCCACAACGATGTAGTCCCCGTTCAGCGCTAACACCCCCAACAAACGCGTGCCAGCCATGCGCCAGGCGTAAGCAAATAGTTCTTTAACAATCACGAGATTCCAGAGCAGCCGTGGCCGAAACTGAACCACCAGCCAAGTCAGCACAAACCAGACCAAGTAGGCGGCGATCATTCCCAAGATGACTGCCCAGGCTCCCTTACCAGCCGCCACAAGGCCCAAGGTGACGCCCACACGAGTGAGGTCTCTAGACACCTCAACACCGGCTCGGGCCTTGAAATTCATGCTCCTCATGAACAGCGACCATGGGATGGTAGTGAGACCAGAGAGTATGACCACGACGGTCAGTGCCCTGAAAATATCTGTGTAGCCGTCAAGGTGATAGAAGGCTGTTATCAGCGGGGCCACAAAAAAAGACAGCACCGCTAGCACCGCCGTCACTCCAAGGTTTGCGGTAAAGGCAACCTGGACCCGCTCGCTGATACCAGTCTCTTGTTCGTATACCAATGCCGCACCCATGCCTAGGTCAAGTGCATTGTCGAAGTAGAAGGTCACCACCATCAGGGTGACCATCACGGCATAATCCGCAGTACTGAGTGTTCGTGCAAGAACAGCAGCGAGCAACAGTGCTGACATGTAACGGGTAAACACGCCAACATTTGCCCAAAGAAAACCCCTTGAGGCTGCTGTACCGACCGATTGAGCGTTGGGGCCTGCGTCTTGAGTCTGTTGATCCCCGAGCGCTGCACCCTGAATGTCGCTCGGCGGTGAGGAAGCAAACTCGCCAATCAAATCCTGACGCTCTGACTCTTCAGATTCTTTGCCGGGCCGCTGACCGCCGCTCTTTTCTTCAGTCATTACATCTCACGCCGGAAACAAGAACTCACTGACGCAACACAATGATGCCAGAGGCTCCAGAACTGAAGGAGCGAAGTGTGTCTCCAGCAGCCTGCGCATCTGTCAGGGTCGTGACTCCTTCAGTCACCACCATCAAGGTGGCGTCAGCAAGCGACAACACCTGCGCTGTGGGAACTGGCCCGGGGATTGTCGGACCATTCACAATCACCACATAGCGACCTGCTAGCGCCTCGAGAACACGATGAAAACTTGATCGCATTTTGAGCACGTTACGACTTGTGTCAACTCCTACTCCCAAGAACTTCACCATGCCATCTGGTGGCCGCATGGGTTCAACAACGTTAGGCACACGAAGTTGGGAAAGCGAAGCGAGTGAGGCTTCGGCGTCTAGTTGCCCGGCGAGACACTCGGCAAGGCCAGCGCTGTCGCTCGCTCCGAGCATTGCGGTCAGCGTGCCGTTATCTAAATCTGCATCAATGAGCGCTACTGGCTGACCAAAACTGCGAGCCACCATGCAGGCTAAGGCAACTGCAATTTCTGCACGATTGACTCCCTCGTCTGAACCAACAAGAACGAGACGATGCACTGGCTCGTTCAGGCTGAGCCGCTCAATGGCCGACACCACGCCAGCAATCGTGTCTTGCGGGTTTGCCCCTCGGGCGCTGAGCGGGGCCACTTTGGCCAAGATAGGCAGATCAATAGCATCGGTAACGTCTTGTGATGACTCAACTACTGGTTGTCGAAGGTTGCGGATGACAAAGAACAAGAATGGAACTAAACCGCCCAGTAAGAGCCCAAAAAGAATCGCAAACCAAAGCGGGAAGGTAGATGTGGACTGCAGTGGCCGAGAAAACACTTCTTGAAAGATCGGTCCGGTTATTCGGCTTTCAACTGGCAAGTCTTTCTGGGCGCTCTCAAACACGCCCGACAGCGCTGGGATTACCTGCGCGCTGACCTGTTCCGACACATTTTTATCTGGGTTTGATACCACGACATCCATAAATGCCGACTCGGGTTTTCTACTAGCGCTGATCATCGAAGAAATTTGGTCAATAGATTGCGGCAGGTCGCCGCGGCGTTTGACCTCGGCGGCAAGACCCTTTGAGGTGAGCAGACTTTCGAGCGCCAGAGTCAACACCTCATTGTCATTTGGATTTGCGCCGGACAGAACCAAGATCGATCGTGAGGTCTCAAAAATGGGTGGGTTCGTCACGGCAAGCGCAGCAGCAATAGCTGCCGTCACAAGCATTGATGCGAGAACAATCAGAGTCTGCACTTTGGTAAGCCGAATTGATCGGCGCGTTTCAGCCACTACGGCTGGGGCTTCTCGTTGTTCGAGTGCCACCGAGGTTGTGCGCATTGGCATCATCTGAGCGAAGGTCTCCTAGTGCAGGACATTGACTATCTAGTATCTCGCAGCTTCACCCAAAGCATACGGACTCCTTGGGATATTGCGACGCTTGACGCTGCGACAAGTAGTTTTTTGACTTGTTCGCCGAATTGGTTGAGCCGATCCTGAGCAACTAATTCCGGGGATTTGCTGCTGCGTTTTGAGTCTGAGGGTCTCTGGCCCTAGAGTCATCAGCGCCATGGGCTCACTTATTAAAAAGCGCCGCAAGCGCATGCGAAAGAAAAAGCACAAAAAACTTCTGAGGCGTACGCGTCATCAGCGTCGAGCTCGCGGGAAATAACCCACCTTATTTCCTGCATGTCTGGGCCGTCCGTCAGTGAGGCCGGACCGTATGAGCAATCACATGGCCCTCGCCCTTGAATGCGCCCTCTACAAACCAAGTTGAGCCACTTCCCGCTAGGCGGGGTTGCTCACCAGTAGCGAGTGCAAAGCGATCTCGATATTCAGCGAGTCCCGGATAGGCGGACAACGCTGCTGGCTCTAAATCATTGCCATTCTCACCGCGTGGGCCTCCGAGATTGTCCCAGGCTTGGTACACCACGGGAGTCGAGCAATGCATCGGTGGCGTATATAGGGTAAACACGCGGTCGATGTGCTGAAGGGGTTGTAGCAGTTCTCCAATGCCGCCCACTTGGGCGCGCCCGCCACTTACGCAGAAAGCAACATCGGCGCCTATGGCTGCAGCAACTTGCGGATCACGCTGATTTGCCCATCGTAAAATCGCTGCTGCGTCTGAACTTCCGCCTCCTAGGCCAGCTCCGGCAGGAATCCGTTTAGTCAGCAGAACCGAAGCTTGACGGTCAACGGCCCGCAATGCTCGTTGCACTAAGTCATTCTCTGAGCCCTCTGCTGTGTGGCCATCAGCGACCACAAGAAACTCGTTGCCATTCGGATCAACGCTCAGTGAGTCATAGATATCAAGGCTCACCATCTCGGCTGAAATCAGGTGATACCCGTCCGCACGAATACCGGTAACACGAAGTGAGAGTGTGAGCTTTGCTGGTGCTTCAAGCTGAATACGCACAACTCAAGGTTAGGGCAGTGAATTGGGTTGAACGTCAGTTGGGTTGGCCAGTACTGCTTCTGCTAGCCGAGCCCACTGCTGAATATCGAGTTCTTCTGGTCGCGCGGTGCTCGCAACTCCCGCCGATTCGAAGGCCGCTGCAGCCACAACCTTTCCTAAAGTGGAGCGCAGCATCTTGCGACGTTGGCTATAGGCCCGAGAAACAAGGTCCATGAGTTGCGACTCAGTCACCAAGTCCGTTGGGGGTTCACGACGAGTGATTCCAACTAGTGCCGAAGTAACTCTCGGGCGCGGAACAAAAACCTCGGGAGGCACCGTTCCAAGGAGTTCTGCTTGAGCAAACCAGGCCAGGCGAATTGAGGGAATACCAATAGTTCTTCCGCCGGGGCCAGCAACTAATCGATCAGCTACTTCAGACTGCACCATGACCACCATGCGCTGCACTTGCGGCGCCTGAGCAAGGACATTCATGATGAGAGCCAGCGCCGTGTTGTAGGGAAGGTTCGCCACAAGAGTCCAAAGTTGATCGTCACCGGCTGATGTTGACTCCCCCTCGTGTTGCACTGTCGCCAGCAGTTCTGGCCAGTCGACGAGCAAAGCGTCTGCCTGAATCACCTGAACATCTGAAGCATCATGAGCCTGCAACACATCAGACAGCACCGGCATCAGGGCGTCATCTTTTTCTATAGCGAGCACCCGAGCCCCCGTGTCTACGAGCGCCAAGGTGAGTGAACCCAATCCGGGGCCAATCTCAATCACATTGTCGCCAGGGCCGACCTGAGCAAGTCGCGCAATCTTCATCACGGTGTTTGGATCGGCAACAAAGTTCTGACCTAACGCTTTGCGAGCCGTTAAGCCATAGCGATCAAGCAACTCGTTAATCTCTGTTGCGCCAAGCATGAAGAGTTAATTACCTGTACTCGAGGCGCTACCGCTACTACTGCTACCGCTACTACTGCTGCTGTCAACGGCACTCTTTTTTGTAGTGGTCGTAGTCGTGGGCTGAAGCGTGGTCACAGTAACTGCCGGAGCGCGATCGGAGTACCTACTTGATCCTTTGGGGTACCAATCGGGTAAGACCTTCAGGGTGGTCGTGGTACTTGACTGTTCGGCGAGCGAGGTACTTGGAGCCGAAGTAGCCGTCTTGTTTTGTTGAGGGGACTCCTGGCTCTGCAGGTCTTCAGTTGAGGGTTGATCATTTCGTAGGCCAACAACTACGAGAAGTAACGCAGCAACTGCAGAGGCCACTAGCGCCACAACCACTCGAGGGGGAACTCGGTTCACGATGGACCTAAACCGTAAAGTTCTCGGGCTGTTTCCGTAGTTTGCGCAGCAACAACAGCAACCGGTATCTGATGCTGTTCCGCAATTTCAGCCCCTATAAGGCCAACAAGGGCAGGTGAGTTTGGTCTGCCACGATGTGGCACTGGCGTCAAAAACGGCGAGTCAGTCTCGACCATGAGCGAGTTCAGTGGCGCAACGCGCACAGCTTCCCGAACATCTGCGGCGCTCGGAAACGTCACGATGCCGCTTATCGAAAGCAGCGCACCACGATCAAGGCATGCAGCAGCCTCAGCCGGGCCGCCAGTAAAACAGTGGAATACGGTCTTTACTGGAATTGACTCAGCATCAAGAATTTCGAAGGTCTCATCCCAAGCATTTCGAGTATGGATCACGAGTGGTAGGTGATGCTCATGTGCCAAGGCTATTTGCTGAGCAAATACTCTTCGCTGAACCTCTCGCGGTGAATGGTCATAGTGATAATCCAGCCCGCATTCACCAATTGCAACAAGTTTCGGATTGCCAAGGTTGTCGTTGATGACCTGCAACACATCCTGTAAACCTTGGTCAGCCTCGTGAGGGTGAAGCCCTGCAGTTGCCCACAATTGTTCATGTCGAGATGCAAGGTCCAAGCCCGCAGCAGAGCTAGCGGCGTCGGTTCCAACAGTGATCAGCTGACTCACCCCGGCTAGTGAGCACTCAGCAAGCACCCCGCTGAGGGCTGAGTCATCTTCAAGATGGCAATGGTTGTCAATCCATTGGACCTCGACAGTTATATCCATGACAAAGTCTGCCCTAGTTGTTGATACACACGATTCCTTCGGCGCCAGCCGAAAACAACTGCACCGTCATTGCTGCATCTTCGGCATCTTCGGTGGTGGTGATGCCTTCGGTGATTGCCATGATGCAAGTATCGCTCCACTCTATCAAGGCACTTACTGCTGTGGAGCCCAGCGTTGGAGGCGCAAGTACGACCACCACAATTTCTGGGCTGATCTGATCTAACCAAAGGGCGTCTATCACGTTGCTTTTGCGCGCAGACCGTGAACCCGCTGCAATAAAGCGCAAGTTTTCGCCTTGCTCACCCATCAATTGGCGAGCTTCTTTGGGAAGCCGACGGTTAGAGACTGCTCGCATAACACTCTCAACCTGCACACTGTTTGAGTACGCAACATCCTCAAATGAACTGCTCTCGCTGTTTTGCTCGTCTGCTCCCTCTAGATCGGCCACCCCCAAGGAGTTCCGGCTCGCAAGTTGCGCACTCAGTTTTGGATCAGAAAGTTGAGCATCGACTAGTACTACTCTGCGTCCCTCGGCCACACAGGCAGCAGCAACCCCAACAGCCAACCTCGCAACCTCTGTGCCGGATCGAGGACCTGCAATGACAATTCGGCTCGGGAAATCACCGCTCGATGCAGCGTTGATTGCAGAAGTAACGACTTGTTGAAGCTGTTCTGGAGAGGACCTTCCACTTTTACGGGTACCTCCACCCACGTGGGTCCACCTGCGTAACCCAGTGAACTCATAAAGATCATCATGAGGGTCCACACGTGGGAATCGACTACCCGCCATCAAAACTCCCAGGGCAAGCAGAGCGCCGGTAGCAGCTGAAACCAGCAAGATCCAGAATACTGAAGGTTGCTCTTGGCCAAGGACTGAGTCTTGATAGGCCCGTATATAGAACGGTCCTGAGTAGTAGCGAGCCTCGCCGGGAATAGTTGGGCGCAACTCATTTGCCGCCTGTGCTTCTGCATCAGTGCGGGAATTCTCGAAAATATTGTCCATCGCAGTGACTAAATACGGTTGCACTGCGAGCACATTCGCCTGGCTGGTATCGCTGTATTGAAGCTCAATCAACAAGCCCAACTTGGGCCGAGTGGCAGACATCCGGTCAGTTATCTCGGGAACAGATAATTCAATTCCCGAGAGCGACTTAAGTTCTTGCGCATAGGCAAGAGAAACCACAGTGGTCAGCACCCCCTGCAGTCGCTCACGATCAATCAGCACAAATTCGCTCGGCACCGAACGGTCGAGTCGTGGCGGAATCACTGCCGCTGTAGCGGTATACGTCACGGGCAAACTGCTAGCAATAGCGCCTCCAAGGATGCCGCTCAGTAGTGCTACAACAACGACCATTTTTCGGGATCGCTTCGACACCCGAAGATCCCACCTTGCAAGCGGTATCTCGGCATCGGAAGCCACAGATGATTGCGGGTGTTCTTGCGAGTACGCAACATGATCCAGCGCCCCACCGGGTGCAATACTCTCGACCTGCCAACGGTTGAGTTCTTGAGAACCCGACCTCTCAGCGGCCAATGGGTCTACCCAAGTATCAGTCCAAGTTCCCGGCTGCGAGAGTGCTGCGCCACCTTGCATGAGCTCTGAGTTTCCTCGCTCCAACTCGGTACCTGCATCAACGGTCTGTGTTTGGGCAACTCCAGACATCCCCTTCCAGCGAGACCTCCACGAGGGAACCTGCAGTCCTGCAGCTAGCCCAATCACTGCCCAAGCAAGCTTGTTGTTCAGCAAAGGCAAAAACATTGAACTCGACAGCACGGGTAACAGCATCACGAACAATGTGATGGAGATTTCCTTCATCTTGAGCCAGCGCGGTCTCAACAAGTTGAGCATGGTCATCAAGAAGATCGAGACAAACATCAACAGTCCGACGACACCAAGATCGCCGGTTACATCCATCCATGTGTTGTGTGAGGAAACGTCGTCACGATCCTCGTTGAGTTGCTTACTACCAGGAGTAACGAGCAAGTTTGGAGAGATCAGAAGTCTCAATTGACCAAAGCCGTAACCAGTGACGGGCTGCTCTTGAATCAGGGCGCTCGTGACTGTCCAAAAGTCCAACCGGCCAGCGCCACGGTCAGAGAAACCTCTCTCCAGATTATTCGGGTTGGCAATAAATCCAACCCCAAAAGCCACAACTGCTAACAAAAGTGCAGCAATAGCAACTCGAGACCGACGGCCAGCGCTTAGCCCAGGGCGAGTCACCATGGTTCCGAAGAGCGCAATAGCTGCGCCAATCAGGCCCGAACGACTTCCGGCGCCGGCAGCACCGCCGAGTACGGCAAATAAAGCAATCGTGTACCACCACTTTGTCTGAACGGTGCCAGCATTTCGGCGGTAGTAGACGGTCAGTGGAATCATGGAGGCCATAAGCAGGCCAAAGAAGTTCGGATCTTTGCCGAAACCAACTGAGCGGGTACCTAAGAACAGAGCAAGAATCCCGAGCGCGGCACCAAAGAGCCCTCCGACCCAATAGGCGCGAAGAAATTTATGAAGCGCTTGGTGGCTATCTACCAGAAGAGCAGTAATGCAAAAAAACACAACCCCGAGCATGAACTGCCCCATCGTGTTAAGAAACGACAGTGCCTCTGCAGACCAAATCCCGCTTGCAGCGGCCCAGGTAAGCAGGACAACGGTGGGGGCCCAAGTTCGCAGCGGTAGCGCCGGCGGTCGCCAGCGCTCTACAACCAACTTGTAGATCATTAAAAGACCTGCGACTAGAGCAACAGCGCGCCCCATCCGAATTGGACCTGCGCCAAGGCCATCAAAGTGAATTAAAAAAGCGACCGCCTCATAGAACAGCAGCCCTCGGCGCCACACCCAGATTGACAACCCCACGGTGAGTGCGACAACAACAAGTACCAGCACCCCCCACTTATTAAAAATCGCCAACAGAAGCAGCGGTATTGCGGCGATAGCTAGGCCAATTGCCGCAGCAGTGCTCCAAGGAGGCCGCTGACGCGGAACTTTTGAAGTTGCCGGTTGATCAATTGTCTGCAACCGGTTCCCCCATGTTTGGGCCGCTACGCATGACGACCGAGTATCTACAGCGTATCGGCAGAAAGTGCCGTACTGACAACACTTCCTCATGACTCGGGGGCCCGGGGGGCGGGGTTGGGCCCTGGGGAAGGGCTGGGCCCGGGGGGCGGGGTTGGGGGCCTGAGGCAGCCGAGCGCCGACTGCGCTATCGGGGAAGCTGTCCCACCATGATCAGCTTGTTTGTCATTCCAATGGCCCGCATGGTTAAGTCCACGGGCTTATACATCGCAGGGCCAAGCTTGCCAGCGCCAGTTCCAGTGGCAGCCCAGTGCTCCATAACGTTTGCCATCTTTGCTGTAGGCGAGCGCATGCCCTTTTGGTCAATCACATTGAGACCACAACGAGCCAAGAGCGTGCTTAAGCCGCGGCCCGAGAAGTACACCTGGTGATCGGCGTAATAGAGCATGTCGCTCCAACGAATTGGCTCTGCGACTTTACGAACGGCAATAACAAAGGGGCGAGCTGGAAACTGAACATCGGGAGTCTCAATCACCAAAATTCCACCAGGTCGAAGGTATCGAATCGAGCGCTCGAGCAGGCCACGAGGATCATGAACGTGTTCAATCACATCCCACAGTGTGAGCAAATCTACGGAACCGTTGGGAACCTCTTCGGGCAAGTCATCTACGTGGTAGGCGGTCAGGCCACGCTTCCTAGCACTGTCAACCGCTCCAGAGTCGACATCCGCTCCGATTGCAGTCATACCACTGCGAGCAGCCCAATCGACAAAGTTTCCAATCCCACACCCAATATCGAGTACCGATTTGATGGGCCCAGAGTCTGTCTGGAGATCACCCAAAATCTGCTGGTACCTATCCTCATAATTAGCCTGCACCAAATCAGTTGCATATAACTCAAACTTGTAGCCATCCCAATAGGTACTCGCTACAGGTTCACGATCGGGGCTTTGCACTAGATACTCGGTGCTGCAGAGTTTGCAGCGAAAAAGGTCAAAGCTCTCGATGCGATAGTTCCGATCGCGTCCTGGGCCACCGCAGGCCGGACATGCTTCTTCCTCCGTTGATCGATGCCCCATCGAGTTCTCCTTCGATAAATTTCCTTCTGGATCCTACCGGTTTTACCAGCAGGTCGGCTTGTGGAATCCCAAGGCGACAGCACTCAACACCCACTCATCACCCCCCCCCTCACCCCCCAATTCTCGTTTTGTGTTGGGGGGGGGGGGGGG
>JBBDMQ010000339.1:0-2407 GCA_040878245.1 Microthrixaceae bacterium | reverse complement strand
CTGTGGGAGAGTTCTATACGGCTTGTGGAAACCTGCTGCATAAGGGGGGCCGATCCGCCGCCTTCTGGAATGCGGGAGAGGGTGTCGATACTGACGATGTTTTGGCGGAGATTTCACGAGCAGCAGGAATTTCACCCGAACTTGCTGCAGCGGCCGATCAACCACAGTTTGATTCGGTGGTGAGAACCGAAACAGATCTTGCATTTGAACGTGCAGGTAAAGACGTAGGTACTCCAATCATCACCTTTGACACGACACGACCAAACGAAGCCACCCTGTTCGGCCCCGTCATCAACCGCATCCCGCGAGGTGAAGAAGCCTTACAGCTTTGGGATGCAATGTGGATTGTGGCTCGTACACCAGGCTTGGCCGAGTTCAAACGCTCGCTGCGTGGCAAACCCAACTTCGACTAACAGGCAGCCATAAGCAGTAGCCTCGCGGTGTTCAGACCAGCCGCCGGAGTTTTCACTATGACCCTGCTTAATTCACGACTGTTTAATTCACGAGTGCTTGATTCACGACTGTTTAATTCACGACTGCTCTCACTGAGCTTGCCCTTCCTGCTTTTACTCGGGCTGATTGCTAGTGGCTGTACCTCAAATAAGGATGCAAGCAGTTCGCTCCTTGGGCAGGTGCCGACAAACGGACCGACTACCACCGTTGCAGTAGCTCAGCCCACCCCGCCCTGCGATGGCAAAGACGGAGTAGGTGGGGCAGTGCCACAGGGCGCACAGCCAGGTGATCTTATTGCGGCAAGCAACCTTGAGCAGGCCTATGGGACCACAGCCGGCTACCCAACAAATGCCAAGGTCTGGCGAATTTTGTACGTGTCCACTGGCTTCGACGAGTCGGACCTGCAATTGGTGTGTGGCATGGCTGCAGCGCCTGCGGATGGCCCTCAGAAGTCAACTGATGGCCTCGGGCATCTGCTGACTTGGGCACATGGGACTATTGGATTACAGCAGGCCTGTTTGCCCTCCTCAAACCCTGCCACTGCCCTATGGGGGAAGATGGCCAGCGGTATTGGTGCAGTCGCTTGGGGTGCAGGGCCGGGGGCCCGAGTCGGCAGCCCCAGTGATGGATTGTTGCAAACGGCATTGAATCGGGGATGGGTGGTCTCCACCACGGATTACCAGCCCAACGACACCTATATTCTCGGCAAACTTGCTGCCTCAAATGTGATCGATGCTGCGCGGGCAACAACACAACTCATGGCGCAGCAGTTCGGCCCCAACGCATCGCCACCTACAGCAACTGAATTACCGAGTTCCTATGACACCATTTCACTTGGGCACTCCCAAGGTGGTCATGCTGCAATGTGGACTGCTCAGCTCTATCAGAGTTATCTCGAAGGCACAGCCAACCCAGACACAACCCCGCTCAGGTTGCGCGGGGCAGCAATTGAGGCGCCAGCCTCGAACCTGATTTCACAACCAGAGCTTCAACCTGGAGTTGAACTTGGCCAAGGTCTTGCCGACTGGGAAATGCATCAGTCAATTCAGCTGATCGGGTTGCCAATCGGTGCACTCGAACTGCAGGTCGGCCCTGCCTTGTTCTCCTACATCTTTGGTTCTTGGGCTCAGTTCTCTGCTCGCGGGACCCCTGCAGCGGACTCAAAGTTTCCGGCCTTTCCGAGTAACGCTGCCAATCTTGATCTGAGCACGGTGGCCACCGACCAAGGTGCCGCCACGATTGCGTCGGTGATGCCGCTATGCCTAGGCGGGTCGGACGCAAAGATTGTTAAAAAACTTGTTTCGCCTTACCGCAACGCTGCAAAAAACAAGATGCTGACCCCATCTCTGTGGAACCTGCCCGAGCAATACAAAGCAGATCAGTTCTTTGCAGGTGGCGCCGATAAAACCTGCGCCGAAACAACTGAGCAGTCGATGACGGATTGGTGTCAATGGATCCGGTGGAATATCCCCGGGCCACTAGGAGCTCACCCGTTTCCGAAGTTCCCCAACTGGGATAACACACCGGTGCCTCTGATGATTGCGCAAGGTGCTAACGACCCGGTCATTCACTGCATCCCCCCAAAGGGCAGCAGCGCAACTCAGGTGCCCGACGCTTCGAACTGCATGAGTTCAGCGCTCTATGACAGCCTCAAATCTCAGGTCTACTGCCCAGAGGGTCAAAACGCCGGCCACCTCCAACTCTCGGTGTTTCGCAAGGACGGGCAAAGTAGTCCCGCAGGTCACTTAGCGATTCCAGGTCAGATTGCCGCCGCGGGGCTATCTAAAAACCCAGCAGACCTTGTGTTTACAGGATCACCGTTGGACAAGTTCATAACTGCCAGTTTCGACGGCACCGCAGAACCTGGCTGCACCTCTGAAATACTCAATCCGTAATCTGACCCTCTCCAAGCAGCAATGTCGCACAGCGCCGAGCAAGGCCTCCTGCTCAAGCA
>JBBDMQ010000338.1:11868-13326 GCA_040878245.1 Microthrixaceae bacterium | reverse complement strand
CCTGTACACGTAATGAGGGTTTGGTTAGCACACGAGCATTCACTAAGACTTGCTCATCTCGGATGAGCGCAACGGCCTCTGCTCTCGAACATTCTGTGAGGAGCGCAACGATTCGATCAATGCGCTCGCCGCCGAGTGCGGTGGGAATTACCTCAGTTATCAGGGGGTCAGGCCTTGATCCACCCTCAGTCATCGGCTGCCTCTGAAGCCGCCTCAGAAGCCGCCTCAGGAGCCGCTTCAACCAGAGCTGTAGCCTCAACCGGCTCGGCCGTTACTGGCTCGGCAACGGGTGCTCGAGCGCCGATGAGAACTAGGCCAATTCCACCGACAACTATGGCAGCATCGGCCACGTTAAAGATTGGCCACCACTGCAGGTCAATAAAATCAACTACTGCTCCAGACATAAATCCAGAGGAAAAGTTAGGCGCCTCACCGACGCGAGTCAGGCGGTCAATCACGTTGCCGACTGCCCCACCTATCACTACGCCAATGAGGAGGAGTTGCGGAATCGAGCGGGACTTTCTCGCAATAAGGACCAAAACAGCCGCAACAATAAGCGCAACAACCCCAATTATTGGGCCCATACCAGCGCCTTTAGAAAAAGCCATTCCGGTGTTGAAAGCCAAATTAAACCTGAGGGAAAGAACCAGATCTACGACCTCACCCGTGCTTAACCGACGCAAAGCCCACGCTTTTGAGAGTTGGTCGATCGCCACAACCGATAACGCTGTTACCGAGACTGCGCTCCATCGCTGAAGTGCAGAAATTTTTGCTGGCTCAGCCCCCAGTGGAACGGATTCCATCAGCCCCTCATCAACGGAAACTACGAGTCTTGAATTCTACGCGCTCTCGGGCATACGGGATTGCTTTGAGCCGCTCACGAGGAATTGCTAGCCCAGAGTATTCGCAGATTCCGTAAGTTCCTTTTTTGACTCGCTCAAGCGCGTAGTCAATCTCTTCAACCACGTGCATCGCAGAGGCTGCGCGAGTCAAATCAAAATCACGTTCGACTGCCAAGGTGTCGCCCTCACCGGACTCATCGTCAAACTGCACATCGCCAGGCTCACGATCTCTGGCTAACGCGTCAGCCTCGGCTGTGAGTGCCTCTGCCTGAGACAACAATCTGGCTCGCTGCTCATTGAGAAGCGACACCTGCGAATCAAGGAACTTCTTGTCAAGCGGCTTTGGAGCAGGAATCTTTTTGACCGGCGCACCCTTCTTCGCAGGCGCTTTCTTCGCAGGTGCTTTCACTGGCGCAGCTTTCACTGGCGCAGCCTTGGCAACAGCCTTCTTCGCAGGCGCTTTCTTCAATGGCGCAGCCTTGGCAACAGCCTTCTTCACAGGCGCAGCCTTGGTAGCAGTTTTCTTCGCAGGGGAAGCCTTGGCAGGCGCAGCCTTGGCAGCAGCCTTCTTCGCAGGCGCTTTCTTGGCAGGCGCAGCCTTGGCAGCAGCTTTCTT
>JBBDMQ010000338.1:0-11768 GCA_040878245.1 Microthrixaceae bacterium | reverse complement strand
CAGCCTTCTTCGCAGGCGCTTTCTTGGCAGGCGCAGCCTTGGCAGCAGCTTTCTTGGCAGGCGCAGCCTTGGCGACAGCCTTCTTCGCTGGCGCAGCCTTCTTTGAAGTCGTTGCAGATCTCTTGGTCACCATAAGTTCAGCCTCCTCAACTATTCACGGAACGAGCGTTCACACAGAGGAATAGTGCGAGCAGACTAGTCGCAGAGACGCACCTGTTCTGACACAAGCCCTATGAATGGCAGGTTTGCTTAACGTCGCCAACCGAATCGGCGTGCTTTGGAGTCACTATTGCCTTCGAAAAAGGCAGTCATAGCTTCATCACTTGCAGTCTCAGAACTCGTGGCGCCTGTGTCATTGACGGCATCATCAAGTTCTTGCATGAACCGATCTTTTGGCTGTCCCACATCACCCACAGCGTCTACAGCCTGGGTTGGTCGGCTATCAGTGAGTTCCTCTTCAGACTCCCAGGCAAGAGAAATCGCTGGAATTTGCTCGTCTAGATCTAGGTCTTCCAATTCAGCTGGAGACTCAAGTAAGGAAACTGCGGCTTGCGCAGGAACGGCTCCAACAGAGGAGGTTGCTGCACTAGCGGTAATCGAATCACTCACCCTCATTGAATCCTCTGCTTCTAGTGGCAGATCGGACTCAACTCGGGACCAGCTACCCGGCCCCCAGGTCTCTCCCTCGGATCCAGCAATAGATCCCGGGGAGGATCCCGTTGAAGAGCCAGTTGACGAGCTATCGGCGCCCTCGGTGAGATCAAGGTATTCGTCTCCTGAGAATGACTCAGCGAAGGGCTGCGCTCCGCCTGAGCTAGGAAACGCCTCTGGTGTTCCCGAATCGGGCGTTGCGGTATCTGCAACCTCGGAGCCTTCAAGGTATTGCTCAGCTGCTTCGTCAACAGCAGTCGGCTCAGAACCCGAGAGTGGATCTGAATCAGAAAATACCTCGGACTCGGATGAAGATGATGAGGGACCCCTCTGAGCGCTGAGCACCTCATCTGCTGGAATAGACAAACCAGGTCGTGGGCCAAGCTTCGCGGGGTCGGCTGCAAGCGTAGAAAGTTCTTCGGCAGTTCGAGAAAGTTCAGAGCGGTAGCCATCAAGCCGAGCCTCAAGTTGGGTAATGACATCTCCGAGTTGAGCGCGGCGTGACTCAAGGGCGCTGACCTCTGCAATCATCTCTGCGCGGCGACCTGCGTACTCATCTTCTGCCTTGACTCGGGCAGACCTCACAAGCTCTTCAGCTTCGGCAGAGGACTCGGCTTGCTTCCGTTCGGCTTGAGCCGAAGCGTCTTCGAGGAGGGACTGAGCTTGCCCACGCGCCTCATTGACTGTTGCCTCAGCGGTGCGGTGAGCCATCAGCAATGTCTTTGCCGCCTGCTCCACCTCATGCTCTTCTGTGCTTCTTGCGGCAGCTGTTGTTGCGGCATTACTTGCCACAGCCTCGGCTGATGCGGACTCGGCCTCGGCGGCTTGTTGCTGAGCTGCGCGGGCTGCTCGCTCGGCACGCTGCACTCGCTCGGTCGCCTCGGCAAGAACGACGTCAGCCTGAGCTAGTCGAGCCTCCGCAGCGGCTGCACGCTCCTCTGCTGCAGCTGCAAGCTGTGTCGTGTGGTTGAAACGCGCCAACATCTGAGCAAACTCAGTGCCGGTTTCCTCAAGGAAGGCTTCAACCTGATCAACGTTGTAGCCGCCTCGCTTTTCTTCGAAGGTGACTTTCTCAAAGGTTTCGGGAGTCAGGTCCATGCCGCATAGGTTAGCCCTCCTCTGGCATGGGTTTTGGTAATACTCAGCCCTTGGTCGTGATCAACACAGAATGCTGCGGAGCACGGTAATACCAAGCAGAACAATAAGCGGAGAAAGGTCCAGCGCTGCCGCTCCAAGTCGGACTGGAGGGATCACTCTTCTGAGCGGGCCCATTATCCACTCAGTTGCGGTGAGAACCAGATTCTGAATCTGATCGAGTACGCCACCGGTCGGCGGAAACCAGCTGAGAATGACTCGGGCAAAGATCAGGATCATAAATAGTTGAAGAGCAATACATATCAGGCCCACTAGTTATCTGCTCTCACAAGTTTGATTCCATCAGTCTTGGCCCAAGCAATTGCTGTCACAGGGACCTTGTTCAGAAGGAAAACCTACTCTCTCAATTCTCCGGAAGGGTGTCATAGGGATTGAGCCCTGACTCGGTACCCAATAAGGCTCGGTACCCAATAAGGCGCGGTACCCAATGAGGGGGTCTAACGTCCGTCGTTACCCAGATCACCGTTGCGCATGCGTCGGCGCTCATCCTCTGAGACCTCTGCGCCGCGTGGGGTCAGCAAGAAAATTTGGTCAGAGACCCTCTCCATATCGCCTTCTAGGCCATAACAAAGACCGCTAGCAAAGTCGATAAGCCGCCGAGACAGCTCCTTATCTACTCCTTGGAGGTTGACAATGACTGGCTGATCACGCTTAAAGGTGTCGGCAACTTGCTGAACATCATTAAAACCGGTGGGTGACACAATTTGCGGTTTAGCCGAACTCGGTAGTGGCCGAACCACCCCACGGGTCGGGGCGTTGTCAGCTGCAGCGCTAGAAATAACTCTGACTCCTCCATCACCATCTTCCCAGTCCTCTTTGGTTCGAGTTGAGCTTGGAACTGCACGAACTGCGCCACGGCTCTGAGAGGAGGAACGAGCGGGCTGACGCTCGGGCTCTTCGTACCCGCCCTCTGTCAGATCAGAGTCTTCATACTCCTCCTCGACATCAGGGTCTCCGTACTCATCCTCGTAGTAGGGATCGTTACCGAGTCCGAGCCAGGTTTTAGTATTTTTCATCCAATTCGACATCGACCTTCTCCTTATCAGGAAGTCTAATTGAGGGTGAGTAACCGTAGAGTAGAGGTTGAGAACGGGTCTGTACTAGAGCTTGAGTTTGGGCATGTTTTGGTCTCAGAGATCATTGGGTGGGCACTACTTATCGCGGCGCCCGTGGACCAAGTAGTAAAGAGCCTACTCTGAGCATGGTCGATCCTTCAGAAACTGCGACTTCAAAGTCGTTGCTCATGCCCATGGAGCACTCCGGCAATCCCAACTCCTCGGCCAAGTTTGCGAGCAGCCGAAAACCCGATCTCGAGTCTTCGGGTATGCCTGGAACTCCGACTCCCATCAGTCCGAGCACCTGAAGTCCCAAATCGCGGCACTGCCCCACTAACTCGGCGGCCCGATTCGGGGCAACACCAGAGCGGCCAGAAAGACCAGCTAGATCAACCTGCACGAGCACCTGTGCTGCAGGGGCTCTGACTGCAATTTCCTTTGCCAAGGATAACCGGTCAACGCTCTGCCAGAGCGACACGATTAGAGCCAAACTTCGCACCTTGTTTGTCTGAAGTCCGCCAATAAAGTGCCACTGTGGGCAGGTTGGTTCAGTGATTCCCGCCCCAAGAACCGCTGCTCCAGCCACCAACTCTTGGGCGTAGTTCTCTCCTAGATCACGAAAACCCGCCTCATGCGCAGCGGCTTTAACTTGTAGGTCATGCCCCTTCGTCACGCATATGACTTTGACAGTGCGGTCGGTGCAATTCGAGATACGCCTCTGCAAGTCAGCAGCCCGAGCAGCTATCTGCTCAACGAGCTCTGAATGGATCTCCTCGGGCGTGCTCACTGAGTCAACTCTTGCAGAAACGACTGATTCTTTACAGTCATCCAGGTCGCAGCAGTCTGCCGTTCAGTATCTTGACGAGCGCGCCAAGAGTAGTAGCCCTGCTGGCTTGCGGTACATGGAATCTGCTGAGCATCGCCCTGCTGACCTTCGGCCTGTTCCGCCTTGGTTTCTTTCAGTGCAGCCTTTACTGCGGCGCGCAGGTCTAACGCTGCTTGCCCGTGAGTTGTTCGCCCTCGAAGGGACTCGTCATAGCGATCCACTAGGGCCTGAAGGTCTGCTGTGCCGAACTCGTAGAACGCAGGAGAGATGCATGGACCAAGTTGCCAGATCACTCTTTCGGATCCAAGCAAGAACATCTCGTCAACAGTTTTCTGCAAAATCTCTGCTGCGATTCCTCGCCAACCAGCATGTGCAGCGCCAACAGCAACTACACAGGTCTCGCTTGCGCCTGAGGGAAGTTGGTGATCACAGACACCTTGGAAAAGCACGCTTGCGCAATCAGCCGTTTGCACACAAAGAACTGCTTCAGCGCTCGCTGTTACGGCAGCGTCAGCTTCTTCTCCTGCAAATTGCCCCGGAGACTCAACCACCACGACTCGGTTACCGTGTACTTGGCGGAGCCACGTCCACGGTCTTGGTGCTATCGCGCTACGTCGAAGTTCTAATGCAGCACTCACATCCAAAGCTTCTTCTCTTGTGAGCGACTCAAGGCGCTGCACACTTGGCACCGCAAAATCACCATCCTCGGCAGAGGTAAAGATTGAATGAGACTCCAGACAAGCTCGCTGTCCCAGATCCTGAGTAGCGCCAACCTGAGGACCGCTCACCAGAGGATCGCCAACCTGAGGACCGCTCATGATTGCTACTTCAAGAAAGAAGGAACATCGAAGTCGTCATCGCCATCGAACAGCGAATCGTCCTCGGAGTCATCACCGAAAACATCGGTGATCACTGCGCCACGTGCTTCAGATGAACCGCTTGATGAAGAAGACTCTGGTTTGCGACCGCTTTTGCTCTCATCCCAGCGCTCAAAGCCAGCAGCTACCACAGTGATCCTCACCTCATCACCCATCTCGTCGTCTATCACTGCGCCAAAGATGATATTGGCTTCTGGGTGGGCGACCTCATGAATAACAGAGGCTGCCTCGTTGACTTCGAACAACGTGAGGTCTGAGCCACCAGAGATGTTCAAAAGAATTCCGCGAGCACCATCAATGGCAGCCTCGAGGAGCGGCGAAGAGATCGCCTGCCGTGCCGCTTGCAGAGCACGTCCCTCACCGGTCGAATAGCCAACACCCATGAGTGCGCTACCGGCATCGCTCATGATCATTCGAACATCGGCGAAGTCGGTATTGATCAAACCGGGAGTAGTGATGAGGTCTGTGATTCCCTGCACCCCTTGCAACAGGACCTCATCGGCCATCTTGAACGCATTGAGCACCGAGGTTTTCTCATTGGCCACTGTCAGAAGACGATCGTTCGGAATGACAATCTGCGTATCGACTTTTTCCTTCAGCAGGCTGATCCCCTGATCTGCTTGCACAGAGCGCCTGCGCCCTTCAAAGATGAATGGCCGAGTCACCACGGCAATCGTGAGCGCACCTTGGGTCTTAGAAATCTCTGCCACCACGGGAGCGGCGCCTGTGCCTGTTCCGCCGCCCTCGCCTGCAGTCACAAAGACCATGTCTGCGCCGCGAAGCACTTCTTCAATTTCGGAGCGATGATCCTCAGCTGCTTGCCGGCCCACCTCTGGGTCTGAACCAGCGCCAAGGCCACGTGTAAGTTCACGACCGATGTCAAGCTTGATATCAGCGTCGCTCATCAACAACGCCTGTGCGTCTGTATTAATAGCAATGAACTCAACACCCTTGAGTCCGGCGTCAATCATGCGATTGACGGCGTTACATCCGCCACCACCGATACCCACTACCTTGATGACTGCCAAATAATTTTGTGGGTTGTGGGCCATGAGCGAGGCTCCTCCAGATACAAGAGACAAAGTCCCGTGGTTGATAGTGATCAGAACAAACTACGAAGAGATAAAAAGTAAACCGACTCGGAATGCAGAGAAACTAGCCGAGAACGAACTGCCTCTCCCACCAAACTGACTCTCAACCTCTACTTCAACAACACGCTCAGGGCAGTTTTGCCAAAGTTGTGCATCGGATGTAACCCTTGAGCAGAGCATGAGGTTAGAGCTAAACCGAGCGACAGAGCAATGAGCATCAGCCATTTGAGTCATCGCTACTTCCTGACACAGCCGAGCCTGCGCTGGAGTTTGACCCGGAACTGGAACTGGAACCTGAACTAGATTTTTTCGAACTTGATGAACCTGAACTACCCGGAACCTGAGCTGAACTAGCTGGCGAAATTCCGGCACAGCCGGGGCCTCTACTCACTGCGGCTCGAGTTGGCTCGCGCACGTCGAGAGTCTTCATACATTCACGGACTACCTGATTTAATACTGACTCAACTGCTAGAAGTTTGGCCGCAACATCTTCTGGGGGGCCGAATAGAACCTGTGTGCCGTCGTTCAGTTCTAAACGCAGCTCACCGGATTCCGACAAACGCGCTGCGCTCAGTTCGGATCTCAATGTTTCTGGCATCCGCTCAAGAACTCCTAGTGCTTGCGCTACCTCTGTAGTCACCGTGAGTCCTGTCAGGTCGGTCTGAGCCGAGGGAGTGGGCGCCCCAGCTTGAGCTGCCTGAGCAATCGGCGGATCGCCATCAACTTCGAGCAGCGGCATGTCTGGGTCAGGCGCCAGCTGTGTACCCAAGATTCGACCTGTCGTGGAAATGAGCAAATAAGAAACGTCTGATTTTACCAGCGAGGCGGGTCGCTGCTCTGTAATTTTGATGGCCAAACTATGTGGCCATTTTCGTTCGACCTGAGCCGAACTTACCCAGGTCAAGCCCATCAGCTCTTTTCGAGCGGTTTCAAGATCAACGGTTACCAGGTGGTCCCCCAAAGAAACTCCGCTCGCAGCCAGCAAATCAGCCTCGCTGAGCCTGCTAATTCCTGCAATATTGATCTCCTGAACTGAAAAAACTGGAGACAATGCAAGGCCGACACATGCTGCTATAAACGCAAGAAGTGAGCCAATAGCCAATTGTTTTTTATGCCGCTTTCGGCTTGAGGCGAGTTGAACTTTGTGACGACGATCGACAATCCGTGGCTCAACCTGACTAGCAACCACTTTGGCCCCTGATCGGACGGGAGTTGAAGTGCTCACAGGTACTCGCCCGACTGCGATTGGTCTGACTGAGGAGCAAACCCGAGCAATACCGTTTCGGCCTGAAGTTGCAACCCGCTGTGCTCTCGAACGGACTGAGCCACCTGCAGCATGAGTCGCAAAACGTCGTCTGCAGAGCCTTGAGCATCAGCCTGAATAAAGTTGGCATGCTTCATTGAGACCTGCGCAGTTCCGAGTCGTAGGCCCCGGCAGCCTGCAGCTTCAATGAGCCTTCCGGCCGAGTCACCAGCAGGGTTCCTAAAAACCGAGCCAGCATTTTGACCACCTGGCTGATGTTCGCGCCGCCAACTCACAATCTCCGAGAGTCTCTGCTCGCCAAGAGCTCGGTCCCCAACTTCTAAGAGCAACTCGGCCTGGAGTACAACTTGAGTTGAGGTCAAGTTTGAGTGTCGATAACCCAGGTCGAGCGAAGCAGTGGTCACCCAACTATTTTCACCCGACATAAGGTCAAGCACGCGGACCCTTTGCAAGGAATCCGCCATATCAGCCCCATGACCTCCAGCGTTCATCCTGACGGCTCCCCCGATTGAGCCCGGAACTCCAACCGCCCACTCGAACCCAGTGAGGGATGCTGCAACGGTTTTGCGAGCAACCACTGGCAAACTCGCAATGGATCCGGCTCGAACGATGAAAGACTGCCGAGGGGCCGAGGAGTTTGCTAACTCACCGAGTTCTGCTGGGTGAGCTGAGTCCTCTTGCTTGTCTGACAGGCCTAGAGAGTTGATTGAATCCGCAATCTGAACCTCTCCAAATGTGTCGCCGAGTTGTAGCACCAAGCCCTGAAACCCAGCGTCAGCAACCAAAAGGTTTGAGCCTCGACCAACGACGTATACCGAGTTTTCTGCATTCGAACTCGCCTGAGCAACGAGTTCAACTTGTGCGAGCGCGGCTGCAATCTGCGTCAGCTCGGACTCGTTCCGAACCAATACAAATCTGGCAGCTGAACCGCCTACGCGATAGGTGCAGAGTCCCGCTAAGGGGTAATCCACTCGAAGCTTTTCACCCAAAAACGCCAGCGGCTTATCGAATGGATGAGCCCTACCCTGTGAGGCAGTCTGCTCTGTCATCGGGTCTGCTCTGTCATCGGGTCTGCTCTGTCATCGGGTCTGCTCTGTCATCGGGTCCGCTCTGTCATCCAAAATAGGAGCAACTAAATCGGCCAAGGTTGTGACACTCCCTGCTCCAAGGCTGAGACATAAGTCGCCCGAGGCTAATTCCTGCCCCAAGTACCTAGCGGCTTCATCTAAGTCCTCACACCAAATTATCTGAGACTCGGGATGAGCCCGCCGCACGGCATCAAAGAACAGCCGTCCAGTGACACCCGGACGAGGTTGCTCGCCAGCGGCATAGATCTCTGTAAGCACCAACAGATCAGCCTGAGTGAAGGCATCAGCGAATTCCTCAAGGAGCAATTGAGTTCGCGAGTATCGATGCGGTTGAAACACCGCGACTACACGGTTCCAATCTCCACTTTTTGCGGCTGCCAGAGCGGCGCGAATCTCGGTTGGCAGATGCGCATAGTCGTCAACAAAATGCACGCCAGCAACGAAACCCCGCTGTTCGAACCTTCGTGAAACTCCCTGATAGCCGATCAAGCTATCTGCCGCATCTTTGATGGAATAGCCAAGCTCTCCGACAAGGGCGAGCGCACCAGCAGCATTTGTGGCGTTGTGAAGTCCCGGCACTGCAAGCCTCACGTCAACCTGAAGCCCTGTCTGAGATGACTCCTTCGGAGTACTCAGAGTAAAGCTGCAACTTTGCGATCCCAGTTGAAGGTCGGTCATGCGATACCCGGCCTCCTGAGAACAGCCGTAACTTGCAGCATCAAACTCAGCACCAATCTGAGCAGCAACAGGGTCATCAGCACACACCACACAGGGCCCGTCAGTCTCACCTAAGAACTTTCGAAAACCGTTGAGGAGTTGCTCCCAGCCTCCCCAAAACTCAAGGTGGTCCGGTTCGATATTCGTGACGAGCGCTGCCGCCCGAGGGCCAGCCAAAAAACTTCCGTCGCTCTCGTCAGCCTCGAGTACAAAATGCCTCCCGCTTTGATAAGCGGCTGATACGCCTAGAGATGTCACCTGAGCGCCAACTAAAAAACTTGGATCCGCCTCAGCGCCGATTAGAGCAACTGCGAGCATAGAGGTCGTAGTTGTTTTGCCGTGCGTGCCAGAGACTGAGATGAACGGCTGCAAACGCGCCAGTGCTGGAAGCAGGTCAATCCGCCGGAGAACCGGAATGCCAAGGCAAGCAGCTTCGACAAGTTCAACGTTTCGAGGATCCACTGCAGTGGAAACAACAAGGAACTCAGCGTCGGCTACATGCGACGAGCTATGGCCGACTGAAGTAGTAATTCCAAGCGCATTCAGGCGAACCAGTACCTCGCTCTCTGCTTGGTCTGATCCCGTCACCTGATGACCTTGCTGCTTCAGGACGGTCGCTATCGCTGACATTCCTGCACCTCCGATCGCCACAACATGTATGCGTCGGGGATAACTCAAGTCAGGAGAAATCTGACCCTCTTGAGGACCCATCACTGAGCCGTACCCTCTTGCCGAGTTGCATACTTTTCAATCAGGTCGGCCACAGCGTCAGCAGCATGAGGGTAACCCAACTGTGTTGCAGCTTGACCCATGGCAGCTAGGCGGCAAGAAGCCGTATCTAAACCCATGAGCCCCTCTACTTCTACTACTAAGCGGTCTGCATCAAATTCGGCATCTGCTATTAGTACAGCCGCACCGGCTTTGACAAGAGGCTGAGCATTTGCAGTTTGGTGATCACGAGTGGCGATGGGCAACGGCACCAGGATTGAGGCCACACCCACGACTGCAAGTTCGGCGACCGTAGTTCCACCAGACCTGCAAATAGCAAGGTCTGCAGCAGCAAGTACAAGGTCCATTCGCTCTTCGTATCGTACTGATTGATAGACGAGGTTCTTTGTCTGAAGGGCGGGTCGATCGGCAAAGTCGCGCTCGCCGATCACGTGATGAATTGCAATATCTGAACGTGTGGACCACAACGGAACTGCTCCATAGACGGCCTCATTCAAACGCCGTGAACCAAGCGAACCCGCAAAAACAACAATCACCGTTCTATCCGTTGGGAGTCCAAGCTCACTCTGAGCAGCACTCTTCTGCCGGTCCGCTCCCGCTCGAAGTATTTCTTCCCTCACTGGGTTTCCAGTAATCACTGCACGCGGTAAGTCGGTCTCTTTAAATGGCACTGCACAGGCTTTGGCCCAGCGAGCAACAAGTCGGTTTGAGGCACCGGCACGAGCGTTCTGATCAGCGATGATTAACGGCACTCGCCAAAGCACTGCGGCGATAGCGCAGGCAACACTTGCGAAGCCACCTAGCGCAAGTACCACTGCAGGCTGACGCCTTCGAACCAGAGCAATTGACTGTGTAACAGCCCTGATGATTCCCCATATGGCGGAAAGGTTTTCGAGCGTCAACCTGCGTTGAATTCCACGACCCGGAAGCAGCGTGATATCAAATCCTGACTCGGGCACCAACCGGGCCTCTATGCCCCGCTCTGCGCCAACGAAGTGCAAGGAGGCCGCCTGATGGCCTCGTGCTTGTAAAGCCTTTGCAATGGCAATTCCTGGTATGACATGGCCGGCAGTTCCTCCACCAGCGATTATTGCGAAAGTCCCAGAACTCCTAACGCAGGAAGACATGCCCGCAACGGATTCAGCTGGAATGCGTGACCCTTCCATTAGCTCTCCCGAGCAACAGAGACCATCACGCCGACAGAAATCATGCACATCATCAGAGAGGACCCACCATAAGAAACGAACGGCAAGGTGATTCCCTTAGTAGGTAAGGCACCCACGGTCACCATGATGTTGATCATGGCCTGCACGCCAATCCATGTGGTGATTCCAAGAGCAACGAGTCGCCCAAACTGACTACTACTGCGCAGTGCAATTCGGATTCCAGCAAACACAAAAACTACAAATGAGCCTAATACGAGCAGGCTCCCAAGCAACCCAAGTTCTTCTCCAACGATGGCCAAAATAAAGTCGGTATGAGCCTCAGGAAGGTAACCCCACTTTGCCCTGGAGTTACCCGGTCCGCTGCCAAATAACCCGCCAGAGGCAAAACCAATTTGCGACTGGAGCAGTTGATAACCACTAGTGGTTTCGTAACCAGATGGATTGAAATAAGCCGCTATTCGCTGAACTCGGAATCCGCCGAGGAACACGATCACAAGTACGGCAAGAGCCCCAAATGATGCTGTGATTCCTCCGAGTTGCCGAAGTGGTGCACCGGCTAAAAACAACATCACGATCACAATCACGCCAAGTAACAAGGTGGTGCCTAAGTCATCTCCCATCACCACCATCAGGGCTAACAGCCCGGCAACAAACCCAATAGGTTTCAGTAGATCCTTCGAACCGATTTCCCGATATCTTCGGTCCAAAAATCGGGCCAGCCAAAGGATGAGTGCCAGCTTCGCAAAGTCTGATGGCTGAAATTGTGCTGTTTCAGTACCCAACCAGCGAGTTGCGCCGTTCCTCGTGAGAGCGAAAGGTACCTTTGGCCCGCCTACTGCTCCTAACGCAATGTCAACAGCCAAAATGGCCTGAAGGCCAAGGGCTACCAAAATCATGACGGGAGCAATTCGATCACGCCAGACCATCAGGGGTATCCGTGATGCAATAAAGCCGAGTCCAAGTCCGAACAGCATCCATGCCAACTGCTTGGCACCAGTACTCCAGTTGGCTTGGCTGGCTTGCACCGAGGCAACCGAAGAAGCTGAGTACACCATCACGATGCCTAGTAGGCAGAGTATGCCAGCCGAACCAAGCAGCAGGTGCTCTGCCTTCGGGCCGACCTGAATGATCTCTACCGCCGGGTGATC
>JBBDMQ010000337.1:0-13331 GCA_040878245.1 Microthrixaceae bacterium | reverse complement strand
CAATCTCTATAGCGGCATGGCGTGGCACCTAGTGAAGAATACGCGCTCTAGGTGCACAGGGTGAGACCCGAACGATCAGAACCAGCAGGAGTAGCGCACTCAGCCCAAGCATTAGCAAACAGTCTTGGCAGGTCTGATGCGATGAGACTGCGAGTATCTCCCAGCATCGCCGCACGGCCGTGCAGGTGCGCAGCAGAGGCAGCGGCGTGAAGTGGATCGGCACCAAGCGCAAGGTGAGCTGCAACTAAACCAGTCAGCACATCACCCGAACCGGCTGTGGCCAATCGAGCGTCTCCGGACCGCACCACAAGGCAGCGCTCCCCTAAATCACTCACGACTGTTGTCGGACCTTTGAGCAGCACAACTGACCGAGTAAGTGCCGCTAATTTGCTAGCTGCGTCAATACGGTCGGGTCCAGGAACCTGACCGAACAGTTGCTCGTACTCACCATCATGCGGAGTCAGAATGGTCGGCGCACTTCGCGCATTCAACAACTCGGCTGCTTGCGATCCAAGAGCCCAGAGCGCATCGCCATCGAGAACCAACGGGCAGTCCAATGTAGAGACAAGTTCTCTGACCTGTAGCTGCATCTGCTCGGACCTTCCTAGGCCTGGCCCTACTGCAACAACTTTAAAGCGTTTCGCATGAGCTGATACCTCGTGAGCCCAGGACTGTGGGTCAAGTTCATAGCCCACCGATTCCAGTGGCTGACTTGCCGGCGGCGCTCCGGGGGTAGACAAACGGACATACCCTGCTCCCCCGCGCAGAGCAGCCGTAGCTGCAAGCTCGGCGGCACCCGACATTCCAGGAGACCCTGCAATGACCCATACCGCATGCTTCCACTTGTGCGCCTGCGCAGAGCGTTGTGGCACCCAACTCTGCAGGTCAGTGTTGGTCACTAGGTGAGCAGTTGCGGAGCCCGTACTTAGACCAATGTCTGCAAGACTCACCTGTCCACTCAGTGCTGCTCCTTGCCCAAAGAGTAAACCGGGCTTAAGTGCGGCAAACGTAACCGTCTCTACTGCTGGTGCAACTGACCCCATCACCTGACCGGTCATGCCATTGAGCCCAGAGCAAATATCAACTGCTAGCACTGGGGCTGAAGTATGAAACGCTTGGTGTGAACCTCGAAATCCAGTGCCGAAGGCTGCATCTATCACCAAGTCACAGTCTGTTAGCTCACTAAGAAGAGTTGTTTGCTCAATCACCTCCACTCGAACCCCTGAGCCTCGCAACATCACAGCAGCAACTCGACCGTCATGTCCGTTGTTGCCCGGGCCAGCGACCACCAGCACACGACGACCGTAGCTACCACCTAAAAGCCTGAGCGCAGCCGTACGGACTGCAAAGGCAGCACGATGAACTAACACTTCAAAAGGTTCCGGCGCAGCTGCGTCAACGGCCGCCATCTGCTCGGGGGTCAGAATAGGAATCACCGAAACATTCTTGCAGTGTGGCTGCTCTCCTGCTGTTCTGATTGAAGTCTTGCGAGACCAAACACAAGGGCCTGAGCCATCAATCCAGCCGAGGACAAGCTCAGTTGCCAAGACTCAATTCCCAATACAGCTGCCTGAGCGGCTGCGCGTCCGCCAAGCTGCAGCCTGTTTTGACTGTTCGGTCCAACCTTTACTTCTATGTCGGTAAACCCAACAGCATTCATTCCGCTGCCAAGTGCCTTCATCACTGATTCCTTCGCCGCAAAAAACATTGCGAGCTGAACGCTGCCGGCAAGCTGAGTGGCGCCCCTCTGAGCAACCTCTAACTCTTGAAGGGTAAAGAGTCGGTGCTGCAGCGAGGGCCGACGGATCAAAGCAGCTTTCAAAGAATCAACCTGAACTAAGTCGATGCCGACTCCAAGCACTTGCCAGTGCTGCTGCCTCGACCCACGAGTGGCGGTGCTCGGCAGCTCAAAGTCTGCAGAGGTCACGAGCGCCAGCGGTCGGCCAAACTCAGAATAGATAACGTCAGCAAATCGGCCATCGACTGCTCGGCAAGCAAGTCTTCACGAAACACATCTTCGGTCTCTGTGACTGCATCGCGCAGCGCTTGATATCGGCGGCGGTACCCCTGAAGAACAGCGCGAGCTGTGGCCGCTGCAAGATGGTCCGCAACCTGCACATGCAACAGTTGAAGGCCAGTGGTGACGCCATCTTTTGTCTCGGGCACAATGACGACTAGTCGACCATCACTTCGACCCTTTGCCACCAAGAGTTCTTGTTCACGTGCAACTAGGGCTTTTGTTCCACGTAAACGCGGGTCGCGATCGATACGAGACGCAAGACCAACTGACACACCACCTCGATCAATAATGACCAACCTTGCATGCTCAAGGTCATCACCGTTTTCAACTCTGTATCTGGTAAAGCCGGTTACCTCTACAACTGCGGGATTGAGTTCGCCAAGCGAGCGCAACGTTGAGTAAGTCAATCGATCGCGAGGCGATCCTGAACTGAGCAACGCAGCAACAAGCGGCACATGCAATAACGATTCATCACTGCGACTAATTCCAACGGTCACTGTCTTTGCCTGATGCTTAATGGCGTCAACTGGCCGAGTCAGTTCTTCAATTGCCGAGGTTAATCCGGCGCTGAGGTCTTCAAGAACCACTCCGGGGGTTCCCACCCGTCCAAACTCAAGTTGATAACTGTCGAGCGGACTCACACCGGTGGCAAAGCGCAACTGCCCGGCTAAACGGACCGCTGTGTTTGCTTCAAGATGTCCGTTGTAGGCCCCAGACCGCAACCCATCCATGTAGGTGGCAGTCTGAATTGTGAGTTCTGCACGAAGACTACGCAGCAGGTCCTCACTGTCTTCTTGGTCGCCATGAAGATCTCCGCCGATCTGCGCTGCGGCCACATCAATCGCCGCCCGCGCCGCCCGCAGCGGCAAAGCCTGAGCATCAATAGCGAGTGCGGCTTCGTAGCCAAACAAGTGTCCCGCCATGGTTGACAAAATAAAGGCCAGCCGTGGGTGAGTCTGTGGCACCGAGATGACTGCAACGGCAGCAGAGAACGAGCGGTCCCCTTTGGACGCAATCACAATCGGTGCTGCCTTATGAGCTCTGAAGATCGCCACTTCTTTGGCCACATCATCTGCAGTAGATCCAACAAGTCCGGCAGCGCAAACCAAAATCATTGGCTCCGAGGACAAGTCAATGTGCTTTTTGTCTTCTGTTCCATCACAGGCAATTGACTTATAACAGAGCTCAGACAACTTGACCCGAATCTCTCTTGCCGAGATCTGATTGAGTCCGTTGCCAACAATTGCCCAGTAGCGACGGCTTGGACCAAAGGTTGCTGCAGCTGCAGCTACCTCAGGTCGGGTCGCAAGTGTTTGCTCCATACGCTCGGGCAACTCTCGAAGCTGTTTCAGCATCTCTTGTTGATCTGGGTGTTGTGAGCTCAATGCACCAGGTACTTCATCAGAGATTGCTTGGGCTAGGAGTAATCCAGCTGCAATTTGCGAGTAGAAGGCTTTGGTAGACGCCACGCTCATCTCTACATCGCGACCATCCGAGGTATACAAGACCCCGTCAGCTTTATCGGTCAGGTCGCTACCCCGCCGATTGACTATTGCAAGCACCTCTGCTCCTCGCGAGCGAACAAGGTCGACCGTTCGATTGGTATCGGTTGTCGTGCCCGATTGGCTAATGGCAATGACCAGCGTGTCCGTCATGTCTTTGCGCATTCCAAAGCCAGACAACTCAGTGGCAAGAATCGCCTGAACCCGAACCTCGGTATCGGACAAGAAGTCAGACAAGTGTTGCGCCAGGCTCTGTCCCGCAATTGCTGCGGTTCCCTGACCAATAACAAGAACCTTATTTATTCGAGATGAACGCAGAGCGCCACGAACCGAATCGGGCAACATCTCTGGGGTCAAGTGAACCCGAATCTGGCCATCCTCTTCAAGCAGTTTGCCACGAAGAGTTTTTTGGAATGAACTTGGAGAAGCGGTTATCTCTTTTAATAAAAAATGCGGAAAGTCGCCGCGGTCAATATCCCGAGTCGTGACCTGTGCAACGTCAAGGTCAGAGGGAGTGACACCCAGCTCAGAGCCGTCATAGGACCAGCGACGTATACCTGAAACTGTTCCTGCACCCACAGAACACAGCTCGATGATCTGCCCGCGACTACCCGTTGGGTTGGTCTCATCTGCAGGGGTCTCGCCATCCATCCGAATGTATGACTGAGTTTCCTCTACAACGCCATAGGGTTCAGAGGCGACAATAAAAGCATCTTCGGCGAAGCCCACATACATGGCTTGACCGCTGCCGCGAGAGGCCAAGAACAACCGATCTGGGGCACTCGCTGCCGAGGCTGCAATGGCTACTGAACCGTCGAGTCGAACCACTGTTTCTCTGAACGCTTCAAACTCACCCATGCCTTGCAACAAGCTGCGAGACATCAGTGTTGGAATTACTTTGGCATCAGTTGAAATCTCGGGGGCAACTTGAAGTGCCTCAGCGGCAGTGAGATCTGCATAGTTGTCAACATCACCGTTCAACACAGCAGTCACAAAGCCGATGGTGTCACTCGAAGAGGACTGCAGGGCAGTTCCTTCCGAAGTGTCTGCACTTCCGAGCTCGTCGGAGCATTGCGGATGCGCATTTGGCTCAGACACAATCCCGATCGAGGCCCAGCGCGTATGACCTACAACCAGTGCTTCAACCAAAGGTGAGGCTAGGGCGAGATGCAGCAATTCATCTTGTGCAATCGAGGAGCGAAGGGCAGCTGTGTTGTCTCCTAGCTCACCGATTTCTGCAGCAGTTTTGTAGACGATGATCAACGTGCCGTCGGCAATCTTGACTGATCCAGAAGTAAAGCTGCGGTGAGCACGTTCCTGTATCAGCGACTGCACTGCTCGGTCCGCTAGATCAAGATTGTGATGAGAAATCTGCAACTCAATTCCAGCTGAATCCCGTCCTCGGACCTCTAGACGGTCTAGCGCAGAGAGTGCCTGATGGGTGCTAAAAAGCACTGCTGCTGCGCTTGGGGTAAGTGGCTCAGAACCACCTTCAGCAACCGACAAAATCTGCTCTCCCAGAGCAAGCACCCCGTCTGCCGCACGCAGTCGATCACGAGAGATCGCCCAGATAGCATCCTTGCAACGAATAAGAGCTGCGTTGGTCTGCTCAAGGTTCAACTGCTGCAACACTGCACCGCCGGCGCTTCCTAACGGTTGGTCCAGAGCAAGCTCGAGTTCCTCTGCTTCTGCCTGAAGCATCTGAGCCTGACGGCCAATGGCTGCAGTTGCGTCTGAATCGGCGATCAATGTTCTTAGGCCTGCAACGCCGCGCAGTAGCTCGTCAACCTGCTCGAGTTTTCCTGCGGCTAGTACTAAACGATCACATAGATCTGCCGTTGGGGCCGCAAGTAGAGAGTGAAGCTCCGCCAGACTCTGAGCGACTGCCTCAGCAGCGGCCGGCTCACGAAGCGATTTCTGTCGAATTACAGCAATGATGCCGCACATTTAGTTGCACTCCTTCGTAATCTCATCGAGCTGCTCAGAGTTGGACTTGGGCAGATCTAGTCTCATTTCAGCCCTCAATAGGACGAGTGAACGGCCGTTCCTAGGCTAACAGCGAGCACGAGAAATCGGCATAAATGCGTCAGTATCATCCTCCAAGACAAGCAGTCAGAATCCGCTCGGCATCCACACAATGACGGTCACAGTTATTGATCCCCAGCTAACTCCTGAACAGCTCGGACTAGCTGTTCGGCTATACGTTGAGCGTCCTCGGTGCGTTCAGCCTCGACCATAACCCTCACCACAGGTTCGGTCCCTGAGGGACGTAATAGGACGCGGCCTGTATCGCCAAGTTCGGCGTCAGCGGCAGCAAGTTCTGCCATCATCAGCGTTGCGATTTCTGGCAGAGGCCGCAGTACAGGAACATTTAGTAGTACTTGCGGCAGTCGTGTCATGACTTCTTGGGCAAGCTCGGCGAGCGGGCGACCTGAGCGACGCAGCAGGTCTAGCAGCACCACTGCGCCAAGAAGTCCGTCACCAGTGGTTGAGTAATCGGAGAAAATGATGTGGCCGGACTGCTCGCCACCAAGAGAGAACGCCCCCTCGGCCAAAGCCTGCAGAACGTTGCGATCGCCAACCGCTGTTTGGACAACAGTGATTCCGGCCCGCTGCATTCCTTTCAAAAAGCCCAGATTAGACATCACCGTTACTACAACAGTGTTGTGGGCCAGTTTGGATCTTGCAGAAAGATCGAGTGCACACAACCCGATGATGTGATCACCATCCACCACCTGCCCTGCTGCATCTACAGCGAGCAGCCGATCAGCGTCACCATCGAACGCAATTCCCAAGTCTGCGCTCTCGGCAAGCACCCTGCGGCTCAGAGCAGCAACCGACGTAGAGCCGCACTCGTGATTGATGTTGAATCCGTCGGGTTGATTGGCCAGAACACACACCTCGGCTCCAAGGCGCTCAAGCAACATAGGCCCGAGCACAGAGTTCGACCCATGAGCGCAATCCAGAACAACTTTGAGCCCCGCCAAACTGCGTCCCTCAATCGCTAATGCTATTGATTCGAGATACTGCTCAGAGAACTGGGCATCACCCTCGATAACTGTGCCGACTCCTTCTCTCACCGGACCGACATGAGGGCCGGTGTCCAACAACTGCTCTAGAGCGGCTTCTACTTGTGCTTGCTCGGCGTCAGTGAGCTTTCGCCCACTTGGAGCAAACAGCTTGATCCCATTGTCATAAAATGGGTTATGCGAAGCAGAGATCATCACGCCTGTGATGTGTTCTCTAGCTGCGACCGAAGCTACTGCTGGAGTCGGTACTACCCCAAGCAAGACTGCGTCCGCACCTTCGGCACATACTCCCGCAGCAACCGCTGATTCAAGCATCGACCCTGAACGTCGAGTATCTCTTCCAATCACCACGCGAGTTGTTGGAAACACACGCGCTGCCGCTCTGCCAAGTGCTAAAGCAGTTTCTACTGTGAGTGCCGAATTTGCCTCACCACGAACACCATCGGTTCCAAAACGGATATGCATCTGCAGTGCCCGATCTGGCCTTGCCGATTAGCGCTTCGAGTATTGAGGTGCCTTGCGGGCTTTTTTCAGGCCGTACTTCTTGGACTCTTTTTCACGCGAGTCACGAGAGAGGAATCCAGCACTCTTGAGCGCTGCGCGAAGCTCTGGATCAAGAGCAATTAAGCCTCTTGAGATTCCTAAACGCACCGCTCCGGCCTGACCGCTCACGCCGCCACCATGAAGGGTTGCATCAATGTTGTACATCTCTGCCGTGCTCGTGAGGCGAAGCGGTTCAGAGAGCACCATGCGGTGCGTTGGATTTGGGAAGTAGTCCTCGAGCGGTCGCTTATTGATGGTGATAGTTCCATCACCGGGACGAATCCGGACTCTGGCGACGGCACGCTTGCGGCGACCGGTGGACTGAACGAGTGGGTGTGGCATGTGTACAGATCTCCGTTAGGAACGAGCGCGGGCGTCGGGAATTTCGAGCACCTGTGGCTTTTGGGCACTATGTGGGTGGGTGGGGCCAGGGTAAACCTTGAGCTTGGTGAGCATCTGTCGACCAAGACGATTCTTTGGAATCATGCCGCGAATGGTGCGGCGAACCGCCTCCTCTGGCTTCTTGTCTAACAACGTGGCATAAGTGTCAGAGCGGATACCGCCTGGGTAACCAGTGTGCCGGTAAACCATCTTCTTCTCTGCCTTACCGGGGGAAAGAGCAACCTTGGAGGCATTGATAATAATGACGTGATCGCCAGTATCAATGTGTGGGCTAAAGGTTGCTTTATGCTTGCCGCGCAATACACGGGCAACCTCGGTTGCCATACGGCCAAGGGTCAGACCTTCGGCGTCGACAATGAACCACTCATGTGAGATCTCTGAGGCTTTGGGGGAATAGGTGCGCACTGCGCTCACTCTTTCTTACATCGAACTATGTGGGCCGGGAACAAGTTTCCCAGCGAATAAGTACTTGGGCGAAGGGTCAATGTAGTGGCCGGCCCCGTGGCCGAGCAAGTGCGCAGCAAATTACACACCGATTTAGTTCTCTCTACGAGGAAGCCAAACCGGAGTTTCATCGCCCGGGTAGCCAATATTCCACAGGCTCAGAGCATGCGGAGGGGCAACATTGCTGCTGAGTGACCGGTCCTGTGCTGCAAGAATTTGACCAACCTGTGCGGCAGTCCATCTTCCGCGTCCAACGTCTACCAAGGTACCTACGATGCTGCGCACCATCTGATGACAAAATGCCGAACCCGCTATTTCGAACCGCAATAGCTCGTGTCGACCGTGTAGCTCGGGCTCTACAGTCCACTCGGCCTGAAGTAGGCGTCTGACCAAAGTTGCATTCGGAATGTCCTTCGGGCGCTTACAAAACGATGTGAAATCGTGTAGCCCAATCAGTTCCAAGCTGGCTTCTTGCATAGCGTCCATATTGAGCGGCTTCTCGACCCACCATGTTGTCGGAGCCAACAGCGGATCAGGAACCTCGCTATTGAGAATGAGATAACGGTATTGGCGCCACATTGCCGCATAGCGAGCATCAAACTGAGTATCCACAATGCTGACGCTGTTTGTCACCACGCTTGGAGCAAGAAGGGAGTTCAGCGAATTGCGTAATCGGATTGGCTCCACCCGCTTTCCGCGCACGGCAAATGAGACCACCTGCTGACGGGCATGCACACCAGCATCAGTCCTTCCAGCACAAGTCAATGTGATTGGCTGGCTATAAACCTTTTCTAATTTGGGCCGCAAAACACCAGCCACAGTAGTAACACCCAGATTTTCGGCAAAGCCCTTAAAGGCTTGTCCGTCATAAGAGATATCTAGCCGAACCCGAATCAAATCGGACGGTGGGTGTGCGTAACTCAGACCAGTTCGAGCTTGGCCATAGGAGCATTATCTCCATGGCGCGTGCCCAACTTAAGCACTCGGGTATATCCGCCTGGACGGTCCGCATAGCGTGGTCCAACCTCATCAACAAGCTTTGCCACTATTTCTTGGTCCCCCAAGTAGGCCAACAGTTGACGATGATTGTGAAGTCCACCTTTACGGGCTTTAGTGATCATCTTCTCGGCAATTGGTCGCACAGCCTTGGCCTTGGCCTCGGTGGTAACGATGCCAGTGGGTGACGCAACAAGAGAGCACACCAAATTTGCCATCATCAGCCGTTGGTGTTTGGCGTTACCACCAAACCGGCGGCCCTTTTTTGGAGTTCCTGGCATGAGATCTTCCTCTTATTCAGTCTCGGCCGGACAGGGATAAACCCCGCTCGTCGAGTTTCTCGATGATTTCGTCTAGTGACTTCTGCCCGAAGTTGGTAATTGCAAGGAGATCATCCTCACTTCGAGAAAGCAATTCGCCAACCGTGTTGACCTGCGCACGCTTCAGGCAGTTGCGAGGACGCTCGGAAAGGTCTAGCTCTTCAATAGTGATCTCTAGATCAGGAGAGGAGGAAGCCGTGATGACAGCCTCGGTCAGCATCAAGCCTTCAGGCTCATCTGACATCTGCTCAACAAGCTCTACAAGTGCTCTCAAGGTAGCTCCAGAGGAGGCCAAAGCATCTCGGGGAGTCATTGAACCGTCAGTCTCAATCTCTAGGATGAGCTTGTCGAAGTTTGTTGACTGCTCAACGCGAACTGGCTCAACCGAGAACGACACACGCCTCACCGGAGAGAAGATTGCGTCAATTGGGATGACACCAATGGTTGTAGAACTACGACCATTGCCAGACAAGTAACCAGTGCCGCGGTCTACGGTCAGATCGACTGCGAGACGACCCTTACCGTTGACGGTAGCAATCGGATTCTCTGTGTTGAGGATCTCAACATCGGCCGTCAGCAATACATCAGCTGCGGTGATCGTTGCAGGACCTTTCACGTCAAGTCGCAGAGTAACTGGCTCATCGGAAGTTGAGGTAAGCACCAAATCCTTGAGGTTCAGAATGACGTCGGTGACGTCCTCTGAAATACCTTGGATGGTGTCGAACTCGTGCAGGGCATCATCGAAGCGAACCTCGGTGATTGCTGCTCCTGGAATAGAAGAAAGCAATGTGCGGCGAAGGGAGTTGCCCAGAGTGTGACCAAAGCCAGGCTCTAGTGGGCTAATGGCGAACCTTTGCAGGTTGCCCTCTTCTTCGTCGATTGCCTCAACGGTGGGGCGCTGAATGACGAGCATCTTGTGCGTACCTCTGATGAACGGTTGCGGATTGGAACAGGCGGGCCGAAGCCCATTTCTTTATTTGGAGTAGAGCTCCACGATGAGTTGCTCACGCACGGGCACGTCAATGTGCTCGCGCAAGGGCAACTCTCGAACGGTGACCTCTTGGCCGCCATCGGCTGCTTCAAGCCATGGTGGGGGTGTGCGACCAAGTGTGTCCATGTTGGCATGGACGATGAGCATGTCACGGGACTTCGTTCGAAGTGTCACGACATCGCCTTTGCGTACTCGGTAACTAGCGATATCTACTCGCCGGCCATTCACGTCAATATGACCATGGTTGACAAACTGTCGAGCCTGCGGGCGAGTTGATCCCCAGCCCGCTCGATAGACGACGTTGTCGAGTCGCAGTTCGCAGAAGCGAAGCAGAGTTTCGCCAGTAACACCCTGACGACGATTGGCTTCGGCGTATAGGTTGCGGAACTGCCTTTCGGTCATTCCATAAGCGAAGCGGGCCTTCTGCTTTTCCTGAAGTTGTAGCAAGTACTCGCTGACATTGCCACGCCGACGAGTTCGTCCGTGCTCCCCCGGAGGGTACGGGCGATTTTCCATGGCTTTATTCTCACCTGAGGTTCCCCAGATGTTGGTTCCTAGACGTCTTGAGACGCGTGCACGAGGTCCTGTATAACGAGACATTTCACATCCTCCGACGCTTCTTGGGACGACACCCATTGAACGGAACGGGAGTCACGTCTTTGATTCCAGTTACTTCGATTCCGACATTTTGAATTGAGCGGATTGCTGTCTCACGACCAGAGCCTGGCCCTTTAACGACAACATCTACCTTGCGAACTCCGTGCTCCATGGCTCGGCGGGCGGCCTGCTCTGCAGCAAGCTGCGCTGCGAACGGGGTTGACTTGCGTGAGCCCTTGAATCCAACGTTTCCTGCAGAGGCCCACGAGATGACGTTGCCATCTTGATCGGCAATCGACACGATGGTGTTGTTGAACGAAGACTTGATATGGGCTACCCCATATGTAACGTTCTTGCGTTCTTTCTTGCGGGGGCGACGTGCTCCTGGTGGTGGCTTTGCCATTACTTGCGAACCTTCTTCTTGCCGGCCACGGCCTTTTTAGGACCTTTACGTGTGCGTGCGTTGGTATGGGTGCGCTGGCCATGAACCGGAAGCCCACGTCGATGACGTAAACCTTGGTAGCAGCCGATTTCCATCTTGCGCTTAATATTTTGCGAGACTTCACGTCGCAGGTCACCTTCTACTTTGAGGTTGTCCTCGATGTAGCTGCGAAGCTTGGTGACCTCTGCGTCGGTGAGATCCCGAACTCTGGTCGACTCATTAATTTGGGTGAACTCGCAGATGTTCTCCGCCTGAGTCCGGCCAACGCCGTAGATGTATGTCAGCGAAATAACAAGTCGCTTCTCTCGTGGGATGTCAACGCCAGAAATGCGTGCCATGGTGTCCTTCCTAGCCCTGACGCTGCTTATGGCGCGGGTTCTCACAGATGACCATCACTCGCCCATGGCGCCGGATCACTCTGCACTTTTCACAAATCTTCTTAACGCTCGGTCGAACCTTCATCGGTCTCTCCGGACTGCTTCTGGCAGTCCATTCGATTGCTTGAATGGGCAATCACTTGTAGCGGTAGGTAATCCTGCCGCGGGACAGGTCGTAGGGAGTCAGTTCTACCTGAACCCGGTCTCCAGGAAGAATTCGGATGTAGTGCATCCTCATCTTTCCGGAAATATGCGCCAACACCTTGTGGCCATTTTCGAGTTCGACCCGAAACATGGCGTTTGGAAGCGGTTCAGTAACCGTTCCTTCCAAGACGATGGCATCTTCCTTGGGCTTAGCCAGAACTGCTTCCTCCTGTGAGTCCCCGGGGGGCGAATAATGTAATGCAAGTAACTCGACGGCCCTGTGTGGGCCGAGGGGTAACTCTAGATGACCGCTGCCAAGTAATCAAAAGAGCCGATGAGTGATGGCTGAAATGAGTTCCTCGGTGATTTGATCCCTGTCGCCTGCACCATCAAAAGTGAACAAAAGCCCCTGTTCTTCAAACCATTTCACAACCGGAACAGTCTGCTGAAGATATGTCGCAAGGCGTTCGCGAACGGCCTGCTCTGTATCGTCGTCTCGTTGAGTTACTTCACCGCCGCAAACATCACAGGTCCATGGCGATGCCGGAGGAACCTGCACTGAGTAGTTAGCTCCGCAGGAAATGCATACGCGGCGAGAGGAGATCCGATCTACAACAACTTCTTCGGCGACCTCAAGATCGAGCGCCAAATCAATGCCGTCAGGACCAGTCAGCTCAACAAGGTCTTTTCCTTGCTGCAAGGTACGTGGAAACCCATCGAGCAACCAGCCATGAGCTGCATCAGGTTGAGCGAGACGCTCAGAGATAATTCCCAGCATGACCTCGTCTGATACGAGATGCCCGGCATCCATAATCTCTTTTGCGCGCTGCCCAAATTCGGTGCCCTCACGAACCGCAGCGCGCAACATATCGCCAGTAGAAATATGCGGCAGGCCAAAGTGCTCGGCAAGACGAACCGCTTGAGTCCCTTTACCTGCTCCTTGTCGGCCAAAAACCAAGAGTCGAACGAATGGGCTAGTCGTTGATTCCATGACGTCCTCCTTTGCGCAGTGCAACTTCCTCGCCTTGGCGAGAGGCTACTTACCCGACAGGAAACCCTCGTAGTTTCGCATCATCAACTGGCTATCAATCTGCTTCATAGTTTCAAGAGCAACACCAACTGCAATCAGCAATGAGGTTCCACCGACTGAATAGGCAGCGCCACCGCCACTTGCGCCGAGCAAGATTCGAACAAGCACAGTCGGGGTAATTGCGAGTAAGGCAATGAACAGCGCCCCGGGCAAAGTAATGCGGTTCAGCACCTTCGCTAGGTAATGCTCTGTCTGCGGTCCAGGGCGTATGCCCGGAATAAAGCCGCCCTGCTTACGAAGGTTGTCTGCTTGTTGGACTGGGTCGAAGGCAATGGCGGTATAGAAGTAGGAGAAGCCAACGATGAACAGGGCAAGCACCGAGAGATAGATCGGATTGATGGTGTTTGCCAAGTTGTCATTAATCCACTTAGACACGGAGGCACCCCAACCACTCGAGGGAAGCACCTGAGACAACAACACTGGCAAGTTGATAA
>JBBDMQ010000336.1:0-2414 GCA_040878245.1 Microthrixaceae bacterium | reverse complement strand
TGTTGACGGAGCCTTCCCCATAGGAACTCATGACTTCTGTAGCTCACCAAGCTCGACGCCATCCATAGTCACGTTGACTAACTCATGTCTTCTTGTAGGCAGGTTTTTGCCCACAAAGTCGGGACGGATCGGCAGTTCCCGATGTCCTCGGTCCACCATGACTGCAAGCTGCACCATCTTCGGGCGACCAAAGTCGATGACTGCATCAAGCGCAGCCCGAATTGTTCTTCCAGTAAAGAGAACGTCATCTACAAGGACGACCACCTTGGAATCTAGGTCGAAGGGTATATCAGTCACCTCTTCGGGAATCACAGGACGAATACCGATGTCATCTCGGTACAGTGCAACATCAAGTGTGCAGACTGGCAGCGAGCCTGGCTCGAGTTCCTCAATATCTTCAAGTGTTGCTGCGAGTGCGTGCGCTAGTGAAACCCCACCGGTTTGCAACCCAATCAGGATGAGTTCTTCACTTCCGTGATTGCGCTCAAGAATCTCATGTGCCATTCGACGAAGCGCTCGAGCGATGCTGTCGGCATCCATGATGCGGGACCGGGCAACAAAAACGCCCCCGTAGGGGCGCGACATCTTTCGTTCACGTTCTGCCACAGGCATGGCCTTTCTGTGCGTAGTGGCCTCTCAGGACCACCTTGACGAACAGACATATGTTAGCAGCTCGCCAGACATCCTCTGAACAAACCCGATGGTGGGCCGGTTGTGGAGAAGTTCTCTCACCTAGGCAAATGAACCTTTACGCGTGGGAGTGGGTAAGACCTCAATGCGCTGAGCACCTTTACGGACTCGAAACCTTGCACCATCTACTGCCTCAGCATCAGGGTTCGTTGTATCAATATTTCGAATGGTGACGAGCATCTCCTCTGGGGTGATATCAACCACGGTGTAGCCCTGATCCACCAAATTCATATGCCGAAGAGCCGGAGCATTTGAATTCAGCACGAACCTCTCGGCTGCTCTTAGTACCTCTTCAGCTGCGGCAACTGGAAGATCGCCAAGGAAAGACTTTCTCGGGTCCGGATCTGCCGTCAGCGACCCAGTACAAAAATCGAACGCAGCCACAGGGGTACTCGGCTTGTCATAGTCCGCTCGAAGCTCGCTCACCAAGGCGACATGTGTGTGACCACTAGCAAAAACAGTGTCGGTAACATCTGAATCAATCAAGAACTGCAATAAGTCACGGCGCTCTGTGAGGTAATCATCCCATGCCTCATTCGGGGCATAAATGCCTGCGTTTGGCGGCAGGTCAGGTCTGAAAGCACGAAGGAACTCCAAATTGATGAGCTTCCAGGGGCTGATGTTGTAGGGGTTACCTACTACTCGCCACGCTGCCTCAGAGGCCGCTAAACCTTGGGTAAACCACTCGTATTGTTCGGCTCCAAGGGTGCTGCGTCCTGGCTCGTAGGCCTGGTCGTTGCTGGTGTAGACAATGTTCTCAATCGGATCATCACGATAGGTCCGAACGTCAATCATTGACAGGTCAACTAGGTCGCCCCATGCAAACCGTCGATATGCCTGAAAACCGCCCGGATCAAGTATTGGAAATGCTTCGAACCATGCCTGCTTTGCTGCCGTCAATCTGTCGGCGGGGCCGGTCTTGCTGATGCCGTTATAGAACTCCCCATCGTCCCACATTGCTACGGTCGGTAGGGCTGCGTGAAGGTCTCTCAGCAGCGGTTGCTTACGCCAACGCTGATAGGTCTGGCGATAATCCTCTCGGGTGAGCGTGCCAGTGTCTGACACGTAGACGTAATCTCCAAGATGCATAAAAAAGTCAAGATCGGGCTCTGATGCCGCCGCCGAATGGGCGTTAAACCAGCTGTCATTGATCTGCTGACAAGAAGCAAAGGCAAATCTCAGACGATCGGGCGAAGAATCAACTGCTGGAGCAGTGCGAATCCGACCAAAGCGGCTCGCCACTTGAGTGCCAGCCTGATCGGCTGCCTCGAAGCGGTAGTAGTACCAACGATGGGGATCAAGCCCGTCAACTGCCACCGTGACGGCGTATCCCTCCGCAGCCGTAGCCGTCACCAAACCAGCTGATCGGATTGAGTTAAACGCTGAGTCCTCTGCAACTGTCCAGAGCACCGGCACATCGGCTGAAAGGTTATTTGGCTCAACTCGAGTCCAGATAAGAGCGCCGTTTGGGCTGGGGTCGCCTGACATAACCCCATCAAGAAACGGTGCTAAATCTGGAAAGCCGGCCGGGGGCAACATCGGGTTCTCGCTAGGAGAGGGCACAACACAGCCGCTCAAAAGCACTGTGACACCAACGCCAAAGCCCAGCCCCTTCAGCATCTCTCGACGTGTCATGCCGCGACCAGATGCAACAACTGTGGTTCTTAACTCGTCCCTCAACTTGCTCTCCCGCCCTCACGCATTTTTTGCGCCTACATACAAAT